>CAACVI010000011.1 GCA_900659855.1 Candidatus Desulfarcum epimagneticum | reverse complement strand
ATCGGTATATTTACTGGGACAAAGAAAAAGAAAGGAAAGCCTCGGAACTTGCGGGAAGCTACCTGCACACGGCGGAATACAAAAACGCTCCCATGCTTGTGTCCGGCAGTTGGGTGGGATGGCTGATGGATGACTTGAACAAAATGCTTCCCGGTAGATTCACCATCTCCGATTTCGGGAATATGCCCAAAAACGAGGCCGTTGAGATGGCCCTGAATTATTCGGAAATTGAGCAAGTCCCCATCACCCATGAAACCGCTCGCATCATGGCGGATATCACCGAGGGCAATCCCTTTTATATCAGCTCGCTTTTTCAGTCTGAATATCCGGACAAAGATTTTTCCACACAAAAAGGAATCCTGGAAGTCCTTGATTTTGAGACCATGGACAAAAGAGGCGGGGTCCGGGGCACATGGATGGAATATATTCATTCCGCCACGGACCGAATCAACGACGCGAATGGGAAAAGAATTATATTGTACATCTGCCAAAACAAAGAAAGAAAAGTCACCCGGGATGAAATACGAAACGCGCTTGATCTTCCCATGACGGACCAGGAATTGGAAAAACGTTTAAAAGCCTTTGTAAAAGCCGATATCATCGAGCAGGGAACCAGCTATTTCAGTTATCACGCGGTCCAGGACAATATATTCGATAAGGTGTTTCGAGGGGTTTACCAGGAGGAGATCGACGGCTTTACTCCCGAAAAAATTAAAGACGAATACCGGGTATTGTATAAAAAACTCCAGGGCGAATACAACAAATACAAGGGCGAGTTCTCCGAATATGTCATCATGAACCATCTGAAACACCGCGCTTACAAGCAAAACGATTTTTATCTGTCCATGATCAACAATGCGCCTGATGATTTCCGGTTTGTTGAATATTCGACCCTGTGGTCCTACACCGCGTCCCCGGCTCACAAAAAAGACATCCAGGTGGATGTGTTTGCCAAAGCCCCGAAAGGCGGATACTCTCTTATCGGGGAGGTCAAAAACCGAAAAGCGAAATTCTCTTTGAAAGAGGCGAAAGTTTTTTGGGAAAACGCGCTGGAAGTCAAAAAACTGGAAAATATCGACAAAGCCCTTATTTTTGTTTTTTCCGCCGCCGGCTTTTGTAGAATGCCACATTATATTTAACCAAGCGTAGGATTTTTTTCAGAATATATTGACGAAAGAATAAAATTATCAGAATAAATGAAGCCTCTCAGTGAGAGGCTTTTTTTTATGGGAAAAGGGCGGCCAAGTCTTTGGCAGGACAAACCGCCCTTTTCCAAAACCAAGGGCTGAAACTTCCAGCCCTGCAAGGAGGTGTGATGGTAATATTTATTTCCATAAAACTCAAGAAGCTTTTTGAACAAGAGCGCGATTATAAATGGAAAAAGCCGAAGCAATGCCCCCGCTGCGGCGGATGCAGGCTGTGGGGGCATGGGTATGCGCCCGTTTTGTTTGACGGTTTCAGAAAACCGCTTCTGATTAAGCGCAATCGGTGTCCGGACTGCCATTGTGTGATACGTTTCCGGCCAAAGGGGTATTTCGGGCGGATTCAGGCGTCAAAGAATGCCATACGCTCATGCATATCCGGGAAATTAAAATATGCCAAATGCCCCGGCTCCATCAGCCGGAGCCGGCGGCGTCACTGGGTCATGGCCCTGACCCGGCGGATCAAGGCGCATTTCGGCGACACGTGGCAAAAAAGCATATTAAAGGGATTGAACTATCTTGCGTTCCTGGGTCATATTCCGGTGAGCCGTTCCATTTAACGCCCGTCCATTTCCATTTTTCACCCTCCCCACCCAAGAGTGTCATTTACCGGCTTTTTTTTCTGTCGTAAGAAGGGAAAAGATAAAATGTGCGTCAACCCGGACAAAAAAAGGAGGCGTTATGACCAAAGAGCAGAGAATGGATGTGGCGGTTTTTCGTTACGGTGTTATCAGTGATTTTGTAAACGGGCCAAGCCTGTCCCGTCAGGAAAAGCGGAGGCTTTTACAGGGCAAAAGCGAAAAAAAATGGCGGATACCCTTTTCTGAAAAGACCCGGATCAGCAAAAGCGGCATATTGCGATGGATTCGTCTTTACGAAAAAAGCGGCTGTGATATCCGATCATTGTATCCCAAAGTCCGCGCGGACAAGGGAAAAAGCAGGGTCATAGATGATGACACGGCGCTGGGTCTGGCTGAGCTGAGGAAACAGTTTCCCAAATCGACTGTGGCCGCTCTGATTGAAAAAATGCGCAAGGGAAAATCGGAGGCTTTCCGGCGCCCGCTTTCCCCGTCCACGGTTTACCGGTTTTTGAATCAGCGCGGGCTTATGGACATGACCCGGAAAACCCCGGAGGACAGGCGCAAGTTTGAGGCGGAGATGCCCAATGATTTATGGCAGAGCGATGTCATGCACGGACCCAAAGTTCTTGCCGACGGCAAAAATAAAAAGACTTATCTGATCGCCATCATAGACGATCATTCCAGGCTGATCGTTCACGCGAAATTTTATTTCTCAGAAAATCTGGTCAACTATATGGACGCGTTTCAGGACGCGCTTTTGAAGCGCGGCCTGCCCCGAAAACTCTATGTGGACAACGGCGCGGCGTTTCGCAGCGTCCGTCTGGCTTATACCGCCGCCTCATTAAATATCGCGCTTATTCGCGCCCGGCCGTATAAACCCCAGGGAAAGGGAAAGATCGAGCGGTGGTTTAAAACCGTGCGGTCGGGTTTTTTGCCTGACTTTCAAGGAGATACGATCAATGATATCAATTCTGCGCTGACCCGCTGGATCGGGACCCAATATCACCCAAAGAAACATGGGGCCACAGGCCAGAGTCCTTTCGAGCGCTTCACCGCCCATATGGAATGTTTAAGAGCCGCTCCCGCAAATCTGAAAGATCATTTTCGAATCACCGCAAGACGCAGGGTGGCCAAAGACCGGACCATCACCTTAAACGGCAGACTGTATGAGGGGCCTGTGGCCCTTATCGGCAAAAATGTGGAGCTTTGCTTTCATCCCGATGAGCCTGATTCGGTGGAGATTAAATATAAAAGCAGGTCTTTTGGAAACGCGTCGCCGGTCAACCTTGCCGTCAACTGCAGGGTTAAAAGAGCCAAAAACACCCATGCCGACATGGAGCCCGCCCCGGGTTCCAGTTATCATGGCGGAAGTCTTTTATAGGGAGGCCGCATGGATAATCACAGGGTTTTTTTCAGTTTAAAAAAAGAGCCGTTTATCTCGGATTTAAAGCCGAATGAGATGCTTGAAACCCATGAGCTGATATCGGTTCAAAATCGCTTTGACTATGCTGTGGGACTGGGAGGCATCGGTCTTGTCACCGGCGAGATCGGAAGCGGAAAATCAACGGCTTTGCGTTACAGCGCCGCCATGCTTCACCCTTCCGAATATCGCTGCGTCTACGTGGTGGCCTCATCAGGTTCCATCATTGAGCTTTACCGGCAGATCATATCAAAGCTTCAGATATTTTTGTCCACCAACTCCAAAGCCTTGATGACGGACATGATTCGTAAAGAGATCAAAAAACAGGTCCTCGGGAAAAAAATAAAGCCGGTTTTGATCATAGACGAAGCGTCATTGCTGAGGCTGGAGGTCTTTGCCGAACTGCACACCATCACCCAGTTCGAAAAAGACTCCAAACCCTGGCTGCCCGTCATATTGGCGGGGCAGTCCAACCTGATTGACAAATTGATGTATCGGGGCTCCGGCCCCCTGGCGTCAAGAATTATTGCCCGAAGTCATCTGGAAGGGCTTAACCTGGATATGATGCGAAAATACCTGGCCCACCACCTGGGACTTGCCGGAGTGGAGACAAATCTTTTTGATGACACCGCCGCAAGGGCCATACACCAGGGCTCCGGGGGTCTTTTGAGAAAGGCCAACCACCTGGCAAGGGGAGCTCTTATAGCGGCGGCGGCCCAAAAATCAATGACAGTGAAAGCGGATCACGTCAGACTGGCTTCCACTGAAATCTTTTGATACCGTATTCGGTGAAACGGAGGAAGGCTCTGCTGGGGAGCAACCTTCCAAGGGATAGCCGAACGCAGACAGCATTGAATGATGCCTGCATAAAGGGGCGCGGCATATATCAGCGCCGCGCCCCCCATCAGGAAATCATTCAAGCTTTTCTGCCCATGCCTTAAAAAACCCATAAGATAAAAGAGCGAAGCGATTCCGATTAATCATGCCCGCAGATCAATGCGCAGGCTCATGATTCAGACAATGTGAAAAAATAGACTTTCGGTCAAAATAATCAGAAAAAATCGGTTTGCATAATTTGGAAATCAACAGCTTTTATCAAAACGCCGAGGCGTTTTTTAAGGACAACGGGATGGCCTGGAGCAACGACAAGCGCTTTTTGGAATAAGCGCTCCAAAGGGAAATACCATGCGGATTTATTTAAAATGAGGGAATAGTCGACAGGCGGAAAGCGCCTTGAACAAGGAAAATCCCGCAAAAGTTCAATCCGCTACGCTTTGCAGGTTGGCGTTGAGTGAAACGAAACCCAACATTTTGGGGTCCCGCTATTTCAAACGGGCAATCCGTTTCTGGAAAGGCTTTTCCAAAAAAACAAAACCATTGACGCGAGAAAGGAAAGCGCTGTAATATTAAGATTGTGAAGCGCATTTGGACGAATATCCGTGTTTGGAATTGGAACATCGGAGGAGAAAAAGAAGGATGAGGCCGGCGGGCCAAGACTATTTTAGCTTTTGGTTCTCACGCGCCGATGTTCCGCCGATCAGGCATTTACGGAGATGCTATGATAGTTATGGATCACACAAATCTATACCAAATTCGACAAGCGGGAATTGAAATTTTAAATCGCGAACTGGGTCCGGTGGCGATGATTCGTTTTCTGCAACAATATCAAAGAGGATATGGCGATTATTCAAAAGAGAGACACGAATGGATCGATCAAATGTCTGTATCCGACATTGTCGATCGGATAAAAAAACGCTGAGCGGAGAAGACATGGAACTTTCCGCAGTTTTAACATCGGCTCCCGAGGGGGGATATTTCGCCTTCAATCCCGAAACCGGGATGACCACACAAGGCGAAACAGTGGAAGACGCCGTGGCCAATCTGCGCGAGGCCACAGAACTGTATCTTGAAGAATTTCCTTTGGCATTGGGTTTCTGATTCTTCTCTTTGAATGAATGATGTCCACATGAACAATAATAATGTATATAATCAAATGGAAGCTGAACTTCGACCTGAATATGATTTATCGCGATTAAAAGGCGGCGTGAGAGGTAAATACGCATTCAAATACAAAGAAGGAACCAACTTGGTTTTATTAGAACCTGATGTGGCTGATGTTTTTAAAGATAATGAATCCGTAAACGAAGCTGAGTCTAAGCTGAGACCCTATTATGAGTAACGGGTTGAAGAGGCGCTAAAAACGAATCCATTTTGCGTGAATCGAAATGGACGAAAAGCATTGCCATTGGGAGCAGACAATTTCTTGAAAAAACAAAAAACGACTGGGTATAAAAGCAAAGGGCGGAAAACTCGCCGAACAAACGGAATATGGTCTTTAAGAGAGCCGGGAGCCTTACAGGGCTGTTTTTGACCCTGAAAAGGTGGTTCTAAGCCCTGAGAACAGCTATTCTTGGGATGAATATGATGAAATTACAGAGTGATAGTTTGGTCCGACTACAGACTGAGCTCACTACAGACTGAGCTATGAATATGATGGAATTACAGAATGATAGCTTGTTCCGACCCCAGACTGAAAATGGGCGGAATTCCTGGCGACACGTCAAATTGAGGCGAAAACAGAGCCGGAAAATTTTCCGGCGGAAATAAAATCAACCTCGCGCAGGGGGTTTTCGTTCAGGCACTATTTATCATACATTTTCACGCCGCCGCTGACAGTGTTGTAGAACTCTCTCAAAAACATAATACCTTTTTCCGCGTATTTCTCACATATTTTTTTGGCAAGTTTTTTTTCCCCTTGATCATGTATGGTTTGGACAAGTTCTTTAATAACATCTTCTGGATGTGTGGGATATCCATCTGCTTCCAGTATGGTCAAATAAAGTTTTCCCACTTTTTTCGGTGTTTTCTTGGCGTGCCATAAAAGATAGTCAGGAAGCCTAAAATAATTATATCGCTTAATAAAATCAATATGTCCAAAGGATAGTTGAAGCCATTTAAATATTTCATCATCTATTTCATTGATCAACATCAACCAATTTTTAGCTGATTTAAACAATATTCTTTTGAACTCCCTATTGTCTTCATCCTTTAAAGCATTATACAGCTCTCTCCAGAGAGGTTTGATTTTTGTCTTTATTTCCTTGGCAAAATCATCATCTCTTTTTCCGAAACCTTCAAGAAACGTAATCATCCATGATAGCTGATCCGAATTTTTATTTTGGATTAGTTTATTGATCAAACTTTTTGCTTCATCCAATTTTTCCAAATCATTTATGTAAGCAGCGCAAATGGTCTGAACCAGCTTTTTAGGCGCGAGACTATCTTCAAAGGCAACCTTTAGAGCTTTTTGAAAATGCCCAGTTTCTTTAAGTAGAGGATAGATGTCTGGATAAATTGCTCTGCTATGGAATAAATAAGCAGAGAAAGCGTCCTGCCAACAGGTGTCATTGTCTTTTGGAAATATTCGATTAATGTTTTCCTGCACCCACTCTTTATCCAACCAATAAAGATTTACCAAATATTGGCCTAAAATTACCGAGAAGGCGCGGGAAGGTTCAAACTCTCTATTTAGCCGTTGAGTAAAATCATCTTTAATTTCTTTAATCCATCTTTCCTTTTTACTCACTCTGGCCCAGCGCAGAGAGTGATTAACCATGGCTGAAAATATTTTTCCTTTCGTTGAGTTAAGCGTCCAATTAATGATATTGTTCGTCACCAGTGTGCCATAATCTGTTTTTGTCCTGCTAACAAGGGTCAATAAAGTCTTTCCAACTTGAGGCAAAAGTTCAGGCTCAAAAGCATGTTCATCGCTCCTGGTTCCAGCTTCAATTAATCTTGCTATTTCAGAAATAATCCATTCTCTGTAATTAGCTCCTTCATATTCTTTTTGCCAAAAATTATCTTGATCAATGATTGTGGAAACAAAATCAAAAAGATTATTCCATGAGAAGCTTTTTTCTTTTTCCCAAGCATTTTTGAGGCCCTGTAGTAATGAGTACTGGTATACGGGTTTAGCCTCCTGAAAAGGTTTTAGGTTATTAAGAAACCTAATTGGGTGTTCGGCAACATCACTTTCAAATGTTTGGCAAAGCCCTCTTTGGCTAATTCTTTTGAGACTATGGAAATCTTCTTGTTTAAAATCATTAAGATATTTTACGATTTCCTCATTCGACATCTGGAGTAAAACGGCAGGCTCAATAGGAGAAAGTTGTTCTACAAATCCGCCTTCATGCCAAGAAGAAAAACCAGGATGTTTAATTTCTACTGGACTAATTTTTTCGTATTTTTCATAACTTTCCTTTATTTTTGAATTTTCTGTTTTTAGAAGAGCAGAAAGCCATTCTTTTTTGTAACTGGCAAGCCATTCTTCTGCATCAACATTACTACCGTCAAACATTTTATCAGGAACATAATACTCGGCATTTTCGATGTAATCTAAAATTTTGCCTATTTCTTTTTCTGAAAAAGTGGAGCAATTGACTCTCAGTAATTCACGAACTTCGTGTTTAATCTCTGAACTGCTATTAAAGTTGCCTTTAACCCAATTCCAGAAAAGTTTTTTTAATTCTTGGTAGTGATGGTTAATAACATGAATTGCCAAGCGTTTAAAAATCGGGTGTTCTTGCTCCAAAAGTTTTTTTACTTTTCCCTTGATCTGATCAGGCTGAGCTGCTTCAAACATGTCTCGGACAAAGTGAACCAGTTGACATTCATAGTCATCAGGAAAACTGGTTTGTGGATGATCTTCAATGGTAGGAATTTTAACAATACCAAATTGAAACCCATCTTGGCGAACAATCTCAGATATTTTTTTCAGAGCAATTTCAGTAGCCTCTACTCCGCATAGTTCGGCAATTGGCGGTTTATGTTTATCCAAGGCTTCTTTGAGACAATACCTTTCCATTGTTGAATAATAACTAAATAGGCGTGTGCCCTCAAGCTCTCTCTTGGTAACATTGTATTTAAATATTGCATTCAACAATTCGAGTATCAAGTCTTTGGATTGATCTTGGATTAATTTTGGTAAAACAGTTTTACTAATTTCACTATCGACCAAGTCAATCCCCCATTTTGACTCCAAGGCTATGCCAATAAAACCAATATATTTTTTGCTTATGCTTTCTTTTGGCAGGTTAAAAATTATTTTTGTCAGCATCCAGTCAGTCCTGTAATTATCAATTCTCTTACCATTTCCGCCCGTGTAATCAATTATTGAATCAATAACTTTTACAAGAGTATTTGTAATTTCTTCCTCTGGACTTTCTGCATTTACCTTAGCTACATTTTCTAAATAATCTAAAGAATACCAATGGGGGGTAGTAAAAGAACCTGGTTGTTCAGACGACTCAATGGGTGATGGATTTTGATCTGGCGCAAACCAATCTTTTCCGTCTTTTGCTTTTATAGAATCTGGATATTTTAATACCTTTAGCCAGTGAATAGGTTCTAATTTATTAAAAAAATACGAATACCTTGCTTTTGAATCTAGTAAGTTAGGCAAAGCATTAATGGTCTCTGAGCGTGGTTTTTTATGACGCAATATTCTATCAATTTGATTTACCAAAAAATAATCATTTCCTATCAGGCGGAAAAGAATTTTTTCATATCTTGACCATAATTTTGATATTTCTTCAAGTTCTACCTCTTCATTCAAAGAATAACGTTTATGAGCAAACTTTACAAATTTAACTCCAATTGATATCCATTCCTTAGCAAAATCAGAATCTAATTCAACATCCAGTGCAGTTAGTATTGAAGCGATATGTCCCGTGCATTCTTTTAGGTCATCGTATAAAATATCTTTGGCTTTGAAATCGTCCTCGTATTGTTGTAGCAATTTTGTTTTTTCTAAATTTTCCTGCGTTTTTTTCTTTATTTTTTTATCCTCTAAAATGTTTCTTAAACTACTATCAATTTCTCTAGCAGTATGACCAATTAAATTCGATACTGTCCCAAAATCATAATGAATTATTTTAAGGCTATCTAAATAAAGAGTTGCCACTCTGTCGCCAATTTTGCTTAACCCTTTATACACCTCCCGTTCTTCAGAAGACATAATTAATTGATTATCAATAATTACATTTGCTCCATCTTGCGTTTGAGGTTTGTAAGCCCAAAACGCCATAAAATTTGACCTTAAAAGAATCCGGGTTCAATAAAAACAGCAGGTTGCGCTCGGCAGACGCTCTCCAAATCTCAAATGTAGTAGGCACACGATATTCGTCTTTTCCCTTGACTATGCAAATATAAAATGCTATCAGGTAAAGCATGTATCTTCGATCCGCAAAACGCGTCAACAAGGACGGCTCCGTCGTCGAATACTACCAGCTGGCGCATAACGAGCGACACCCCAAAACCCGCAAACCGGTGGCCAGGATCATCCACAACTTCGGCCGGGCCGACCGGCTGGACCGACAGGAACTCGTCCGGCTCTGCAAATCAATCGCGCGCGTGTGCGGACTGATTGTCACCGATCCTTATGAAGAACTCCCCACGGATTCAGCCCAGTCTTCGTCCAGCGCTTTCCCGGACGATCTCAAAATTGGGAAAACCCGCGAACTGGGCTGTCCCCTGGCCATTGAGGCGCTGTGGGAGCGCCTGGGGATTAAGAAAACCCTGAACGATATCTGCGAGGCAAAAGGCCTGCGTGTTCCCTATGAACGCGCTCTTCTGGCCATGACCGCCAATCGCCTTTGTGAGCCCGAGTCCAAGCTGGGCGTCTGGGACAGATGGCTGTCCAAAGTCCACATGCCCTCCTGTGACGGACTGAAGCTCAAAAATATGTATGACGCCATGGACATTTTGCATGAGAACGCGGCCGAAGTGGAGGAAACCGTCTTTTATGAGACGGCCAACCTGTTTAACCTCGATGTGGACCTGATTTTTTACGACACCACCACGGCTTCATTCCATATTGACCGTGAGGATGAACCCGATCACGAAGCAGGCTCCTCCCTTAGAAAATACGGCCACAGCAAAGAAGGATTCTGGGCGCCCCAGGTGGTGGTCGCTCTGGCCGTGACCCGGGAGGGTATTCCGGTTCGCAGCTGGGTGTTTCCAGGCAATACCTCCGATGTTTCCACTGTGGAGAAAGTCCGCGCGGATCTCAGGGGCTGGAAGCTCGGCCGCGCTTTATTTGTGGCGGACTCGGGCATGAACTCGGCCGATAACCGCGCCGAGCTGTCCAGAGCCTGCGGCAAATACCTCCTGGCATGCCGCATGGCCGGCGTAAGCGAAATCAAACGCGAGGTTCTCACCAAACGGGGCCGCTTCACTTCTTTCACCGACAACCTGCGGGCAAAAGAAGTCATTGTGGGCGACGGCGAACGGCGTAAACGCTATATCCTGTGCCACAACCCCAAAGAAGCCGAGCGTCAGCGAAAGCGCCGGAACTTGATCGTGGCCATGCTGGAAGCCGAACTCGGGTCCCATAAAGACACATCCGCCACCGCGCAATGGGCCATTAACCTTTTGGCTTCACGTCGTTTCAAGCGGTATCTGCGCGTCACAAAGGGCGGCAAGGTCCGCCTGGACCGGTCAGCGATACGGGAAGCCGGAAAATACGACGGCAAATGGGTTTTGGAAACCAATGACGACTCCATCAGTCTTGAAGACGCCGCCAGAGGATACAAAGGCCTGATGGTCATTGAACGCTGTTTCCGCTCTTTGAAGCGAACCCAGATCAAGATGACGCCGATGTATCACTGGGCCTCAAGGCGCATCGAAGCGCATGTGAAAATTTGCGTGTTCGCCCTGATGATCGAACGCATAGCGGAAAGAGCCTGCGGCAGGCCCTGGCACGAAATCCGACGCGCTTTGGGTGAGCTTCAGGTTACAGAATTTTTTAATTTAAAAAATCGTGTGCTTATGCGCAATGAACTCCCGCAGAAAACCCGCAACATTCTCAAATTGTTAAAGATCAAAACACCAAAACAGGTTTTGGAGATGGAAAAAATCCCGAAAAACGGGCCAAAACCGTAGACACACGCCGAATATCATTCATTCCCGAAAAGCCCCGTGTGGCATACGTTTGTGCGAATTCGTGTTTTTACAAAAATCAAACCCAAGTCCATCATTATTCAAAGATTTATTTTTTTCATCCATGACTGATTTTTTTTTATCTTCATTATAGCTGACTACGCGACTTGGGTGGAGCGTAGCGGTGTTGACTGCCAAATTATATAAACCTTTTTTTTCTTGTCAGCGGCGGCGTCAAAATGTATGAAAAATAGCGGTTTGAAAATGCCATCATTTTTTTGTTCTCAAGGCACAACAGCATGGTTTTTTTGTGGATATACATCACCCATTAACCAATAGACGCTTTAAAATATTAAAACATAATGAAATGCACACTCAAAGAAAAATAGAGGGTCATTTTTTTCAATGATTTATGATAGATAGAAAAACTCACTTGTCTGGCATTTTCACATCGCCATATTCCATACATTTCTACACCGCCGCTGACAAGGAACAGCGGCGTGAAAATGCACTAAAAATAGCGACCAAAAGATGTTTTGGGTTTGACTTTTATCTAAAAAAAAACAGCATGTTACAGTTAAGAATATGAAATAAAACATATTTTAAAAATTTCTTTTGAATAAGATGACTTATGGACCTACATTTTCAAAACGCCAAAAATAATACATTTTCAGGCCGCCGCTGACATTAGATTATTTTGATCGAAAACATATTTTTTCACATTATTTGAATCATGCCCCGACGCATTGATCCGAGACACATGATTAAGTTGTAGAGACGCAAAATCTTGCGTCTCTACTTTTTGTTAAAACAGGGAAGAGGCGTCACCAGAAGCCTTTTCACGCTTCGACGAATTTCACCGGGTCGGCGATGGTCCCGGAACCGGGGAAACATTCACCTTTTTTCGTAAAAATCGAATCCGCAGGTTCAAGAAACAAGGGCGTTTCGCGAAACGCCCCTACCCCACAAAACAAACCCCATGCCTCGCCGGCGCTCATCCCCCGCATGGCCCGCGATTCGCGCGCATTTTCAAACAACCGTTTCGGCCCCATGTTCCGGGTCTGCCCATCCAACCGACGTTAACCCTCACAGGGTTTTTAGCGGTAGAGACAAGGCATGCCTTGTCTCTACAATTTCGCGGTTTGATTGTATTTCATTTCTTCTCGATGGAGCGCCCGGGCCGGAAGGCCCCGGATGGCGCGACTGTTTCCTTTAATATTTTCCCGCATCGCCCGGATGGCAAGGGCTTTATGCAAATCACTGTCCATTCGCAACTGAAACTTCCCGGAGTATTTCTTTGAGCCCATTCCAGGGACAAAAATAGGGGCGGGCAAATAATACTTGATTTATAAATTCAAAATTATATCTTTTTCAGCATTTTTTCGAGAATGGCTCCGAAAATCTGCTGCTCTTTATCAGTTAAATCGGCAACAATTTCCTGAGTCATTTTTAGATGGAAATTGTGATGTTGCTTAAAATATGCTCGTCCGGATTCCGTTAATTCGATGAGATAGGCTCTGCGATCCGTTTTACAGGGTTGCCGAACCAGTAATCGCTTTTCTTCAAGTCGGTCAATAGCTGCTGTCAATGTCCCAGTTGTCACCCCTATTTTTTGGGCAAGATCTTTCATTTTAATCGGACCCGCATGCCCTACAATTTCTATGGTGTGCGCCTGGGCTGTAGACAGTCCAGAATCTCTAACAACCGAATCTTCCCATGATGAAAGTCTTTCGTAAAATTCCACAATTATTTTTGAAAGATGTTTAATGTCCATATAAGGCCTTGTGTGTTATTTTTGAGTAAGTTTCTAATTTCTCTATCATAGGCTTTTTATTAAGACAATAAAAATGTTTTACGATCAAAATACTTGACACTCAATATGAATTTATGTATTTAGAGTTTCTTATAGATTGAGTTGCAAAATATTTGAATATCAAACAAAGAGGTTTTTGATGATAGGAAGACATGGAAAGTTAAATGTATATAAGGAAATATTCTCGTCTGAGGATTTTATGAAAACCGCTGTGGGAGGAACTCTTATTCCTATTGCATTTCTTTTGAAATCCATCCAGATTCAGAGCGCCCCATACATCAGTGTTACGGATATGGTCCTTATCTTATCTGTAATTATCAATGGCGGACCGATAATAATTGAAGCCGTTAAAGGAATTGCGGAAAAGCAAATGAATGTCGATGAGCTTGTGTCCATCGCCATTATTGCTTGCCTGATAAATGGAAATTTTCTTGAAGCCGCAATCGTTTCGGCCATTATGGTTACAGGCGCTTTAATTGAAGAGGCGGTCAGTGACTCAGCCAGAAATGCCATTGAGGACTTAATAGAAACGACACCCGACACAGCCATACTTGAGAAGAATGGTAAAGAGGAAGAGGTTAAAGTCTCTCAAATTATCAAAGGTGATATTATTGTTGTAAAGCCTGGCGCTATTATCCCTGTTGATGGCGCTGTAATTGAAGGCATATCTGCCGTGGACGAATCAGCGGTTACGGGTGAGCCAATACCTAAACAAAAAAAAGTGGGTAATGATGTCTGGGCTGGAACAGTCAACACAGATGGATTCATGAGGGTCAGAGCAGAAAAAGTAGGTGACGACTCAACAATGGGCAAGATCATTTCCATGGTCACGGCAGCTGAACAGTCTAAAATTGAATCGGTTAAGATCGTTGACCGTTACGCGGCATGGTTTACACCGGTAATATTGACATCCGCAATTTTGACGTATCTTTTTACCCAAGATGTTGAAAGAGCGATCACGGTATTAATCGTTGGCTGCCCTTGTTCATTCCTTTTAGCAGGACCCGTAGCCACGGTATCAGCAATCGGGCAGGCTGCCAAACAAGGGATACTGGTTAAAGGTGGCATCTATTTGGAAAACGTTGCAAAGGCAACAGGTGTTTTCTTTGATAAAACCGGCACGCTAACCAAAGGGAACCCCGAAGTAAAGGAAGTCGTCCAATCCTCAGATATTGATGAAAATCTTTTAATTCAAACAGCCGCGGCATTGGAAAAAAAGATGAGCCATCCATTGGCCCATGCGGTAGTTCGAAAGGCGGAAGAGATTTCATTAGACATTCCTGAAGCACATAATGTGGTAAACATCCCAGGTCGGGGGATTAAAGGTATTGCCAATGGCCAGTCAGTTGAAATAACAACCACACAGGAATTTTCAGATAAAGGATATACAACCGTTGAAGTCAAATTTGATCAGGTGACCAAAGGATATATCTGTATGCTGGATCAGCCAAGAGCCGTTGCGGCTGAATCGATTGATGAGCTTAAATCCTTGGGGGTTAATGATATTGCGGTTATTTCAGGGGATCAGGATGCGCCAGTAAAAAATATATGTGACCAGATTTGTATTGAAAAATCATATGCCCGCCAAACGCCAGGGGATAAATTAGATAGAATTTTAGAATATAATCAAGGGAAGCTGGTTTATGTGGGAGACGGCATCAACGATGCGCCTGCTTTAAAAGCATCTGACACAGGGATTGCCATGGGTTTAAATGGCTCTGATGCCGCCCTTGAAACAGCAGATATCGTCCTGATGAACGACAGGCTTGATAAACTGGGTTATCTGTTTTCGTTAAGCCGGACCATGCGCAGGGTCATTCAAATAAATATCGCCATAAGTTTTTTAATTAACCTGTTTTCTGTAATTGCTGGTTTCATGGGATGGTTGACACCAATACTGGGCGCAGTCACGCATAATATAGGATCGATACTTGTAGTGGGACTTTCAGCTTCCATTGGCATGTTTGTAAAAAAGGGGAGAAATTTTTCTAAACTATAGATATCCTCACATCCTTGAAAAGACAGTTGAAAACCTTCATTTTCAAACCGCTATTTTTCGGACATTTTCAGGTCGCCGCCGGCAAAAAAACCATTGACCCGAGATTGAGGCTGTATTAGCTTTGCGCTATGGGGAATGGCCATGACCGCATTAAGGGTTGATCCGCCGCAGGCGGTCAATGATGCCCATAAAACCTGGGCATGACAAAATCCGAGGTGATCCGAAGAAGTCTGATCGATGACATCGGCAGACGGAAACCCCCGGATACGTATGACACTGGAAAAGGGTTTTTCGGCAAATATTCAAGCGGCCGGGGCGACTTGTAAAGCTTGAAATCTCTATGAAAACGAGACTGTAAATTGTGTGACCATTAAAGAGAGTGAGGGGGTATGTCTGTATTAAAAGAGGAAGAAGAGTTTGTGTCATATGTGACGGAAATGATGCAAGCCATTGGTCCTGTTATCGCAAAAAGAATGTTTGGCGGCCACGGCATTTTTCTCGACGGTTTAATGTTCGGGCTAATTTCTGATCATGTCCTTTACTTAAAAGCAGACAAAGAAACAGAAAAAGATTTCAATGCCAAAGGCCTTGAGGCGTTCAAATATTATAAAAAAGAAAAAGCATATAAACTGTCTTACTGTCAAGCTCCCGAAGAAACGCTGGAAGACAGTGAAGAAATGAAGCGCTGGGCAAATAAAGCTTATGATGCGGCAATAAGAGCATCGTTGAAAAAACAAAAGAAATAAAATCACGCATACCCGGGCCGGTTAAGCCGGACATGCCTCCGCGGCGCCCGTTTGTGGCGAATGCCAAAAGCCTCGCCTTGCTCCCGCATGCCGCTCACCGGCGACGCCATGGGGTCTGAGACAAATACAACCATTTTGAATTGAACAGAATAAGGGGAATATGGAAATGAAGGAAAAAACAGCGGATTTTTTGAGAATCATACTGTCCTTGATACTTCCGCCGGCAGGAGTGTTTTTGCAGGTGGGTTTCGGCCCGCATTTCTGGATCAACATTATATTGACATTCCTCGGCTATATTCCGGGTTTGGCTCATGCTGCCTGGATTATAATAACAAAAAAATAGGAGCCGTCTTGGATATGATGGGATATAATGGGGACGCCTATAATCAGAATAGCAGAATAGGGACAGGCCAATAATGCTCTATTTCACCGATTCGGGAATCATCGGCTCCAAAGCGTTTGTCATGACGCATTACCAGAGGTTCAAAGATCGTTTTGAGTCCAAACGCGAAAAGAAACCCAAATCCATTCAAGGGCTTGAGGGAATTTATTCCCTGAAACGCCTGTCTGAATCTGTGTGACCCCGCTTTCCGGCCAAAACGGCGACGCCCGGCGCGGTCTCAATTTAAAAATTGAAAATTGGCTGTAGAGACGCAAAATCTTGCGTCTCTACACGGTCGGCGAATTTCACCGGGTCGGCGATGGTCCCGGAACCGGGGACACATTCACCTTTTTTCGTAAAAATCGAATCCGCAGGTTCAAGAAACAAGGGCGTTTCGCGAAACGCCCCTACCCCACAAAACAAACCCCATGCCGCGCCGGCGCTCATCCCCCGCATGGCCCGCGATCCGCGCGCATTTTCAAACCGTTTCGGCCCCATGTTCCGGGTCTGCCCATCCAACCGACGTTAACCCTCACAGGGTTTTTAGCGGTAGAGACAAGGCATGCCTTGTCTCTACAATTTCACGGTTCGATTGTATTTCATTTCTTCTCGATGGAGCGCCCGGGCCAAAAAGCCCCGGATGGCGCGACTGTTTTCTTTAATATTTTCCCGCAAAAATGATTTAAACTTTCATTTTCCTGCATCGCCCGGATGGCAAGGGCTTTATGCAAATCACTGTCCATTCGCAACTGAAACTTCCCGGAGTATTTCTTTGAGCCCATTCCAGGGGGAAGGGGGATTCCATCTTCTTCATAAATTTCAATCCATTCTTCAAGTATCCGGCCCAGTTCACGATAGACGTCCTCTTCGTTGTCTCCATGGCAACATTTGCCGATCCAGCCGGGGATGGATCCCACATAGCATTGATCCTCATTTGACCATTCGACAATCTTCAGATAACGATCTTTCTTTTTCATTTTTTAGCCCTCGTGATTTTGGTCTCAGCCTCTTTTTCCTGGTAATGTTTTGCGTCGTCTCCAAGCCTTCCGGAAATCGTGATGACGATTCCTTTGGGATGAATAAAATTGCGATGGCTTCCCTTGCCGCCTCGATTTATGAAACCCGCTCTTTCAAGGTCTCGAATCAATTGTCTGATTTTTCGTGGCATGACATTATAGTATCAATATGATACCATAATGTCAATATGGATTTTTTCGGTTTCGGATTCGGGGCTCAAAAGTAAAGGAGTAAAAAAGTAAAAAGAAACAGGCAAATAATGCTGTTCTTCATGGCTTATCATTGAAAATTCGGATTGATACTCCGAATTTTTAATGATACTGTTCGCCCATGATCCAAAGACCCTCACATATGCGCGCTCCTGAGCAGGCGATACAGATACTCAATCCGGGCGAAGTCTATTACTGGGCCACCCACAGCGGCGCCGAGCTTGATTTCATGTTCTTCAAAGATGGCAAAAGGCTCGGCATTGAATTTAAATTCAATGAAGCGCCGAAAATCACAAAATCCATGCGCGTCGCCTGTGAGGATTTAAAACTGGAGCATCTTTGGGTGGTGTATCCGGGAAAACATGCCTGCCCCGCGCGGGAAAATATTTCCGTATTGCCATTGACCCGCATAGCTGATATTTTATGACGGAAAAAAATGAGCGCCTGAGTCGGGCTTCCCGGAAATATTTGGAAACCAATATCATTGACTTAAGCGCTCGATTTGTGGTTATTGGAAAAACGGGGGAAAAATAAAAAACACGGACAGACAAATAAGCGCCCCGTTCCCCGGAAAATCCACCAGACCATTAAACAAAGGAGTCCTGATCACATGGCGACCATGAATTTCAACACAGCCAATTCCACTTTCCGTCAGTTAATGGGAAATGGCCTCAGCTATAAAGTTCCGCCCTTTCAGCGTGATTATTCCTGGACGGAAAATGAATGGGATGACCTGTGGCGGGATATCCTCGGCCTGTTTGAGGACGATGGCGAATCGGCCCATTATATGGGATATCTGGTTCTGCAGTCATCCGACAGTAAAAAATTCAGCATCATTGATGGACAGCAGCGTCTCACGACCATCAGTGTGATGATCCTGGCAGGGCTTTCCCACTTCAGGAATATGGTTGAATCGGGGCTTGACGCGGAAAATAATACAAGACGAAAAGAGCAGCTCCAGAACAGCTACATCGGTTATCTGGATCCGGTGAGCCTGGTTCCAAGATCAAAACTGGAATTAAATCGCCATAACAATCGTTTTTATCAAACGTATCTGGTTCCCCTTGAAAAGCCGCCTCAACGGGGGCTTAACGCGTCCGAGCGCCTGCTTGGAAAAGCCTTTGCCTGGTTCCTGGAACGAATTAAAACACGTTTCGGTTTCGAGGATCAAAGTGGTCGGAATCTGGCCGCGTTTATTGACGATTGGGTGGATAAGCTGTTTTTCACCATTATGACCGTGACGGATGAGTTAAATGCTTTCAAAGTCTTTGAGACGCTGAACGCTCGAGGTGTCCGGCTTTCCTCAACCGATCTTCTGAAAAACTATCTGTTTTCGGCCATCAGCTCCGCGAACACGCATGAGACCGAACTCAAATCGCTGGAGGAACAATGGGAGCGAATCGTGGGTTTGCTGGGCGGCGAAAGCTTTCCGGAATTCCTCCGGGTGTTCTGGAACAGCCGAAACAAACTGGTTCGCAAAGCGGATCTTTTTAAAACCATTCAGCGGCGAATCGACACCCGTGACGCCGCCTTCCGTCTTTTGCGTCATTTGGACCAATCCGCCGCTTTGTACGCCGCGCTTCGTGATCCTTCGGACAGTCTCTGGAAAGTTGAAGAAAGGCGCGCGCTGGAAGAGCTTAAAATGTTCAATGTAAGACAACCCCTGGCCATGCTGATGGCCTGCCACGATCGTTTTTTCGATAATGAACGCGCCGCGTTTACCAGGATATTGAAGGCCATCGCCGTCATATCTTTTCGTTATAATGTGATCTGCGACCTGCAGGCGCATGAGCAGGAGCGATTATACAATGAGATCGCCTGGAAGGTGTCAAAGGGAGCCTATGGCGATGTATATCAGATACTCCAGGCCCTGCGGGAAGTATATCCCGATGATGAGCGATTCAAGGCCGCCTTTTCGGAAAAGGAGCTGCGCACGACAAACAGCCGAAACAAAAAAGTGGTTCGCCACATTCTGTTTGAAATTGAAAGGCAGAGATCGGGCAAAGATTTTGAAGTTGAAAGCGCGACCTACAGTCTGGAGCATATTTTGCCGGAGCGCCCCTCTCAGGAGTGGGCCTTCATTGAAGAACCAAAACAAGATCGACTCATTTACCGGCTTGGCAACATGACGCCACTGGAAACCGCGCGCAATCGCGAAGTGGGAAACCGGGATTATGCCTCTAAAAGAACGGTATATGCGGATAGTGTTTTTGAGATGACACAGGCTGTCGCGGAACATTATGATATCTGGGATGAGCGGAAAGTTGAAACCAGACAAAAACAACTGGCAGGCGTCGCTTCCGGAATCTGGCGTGTCGAATTTTTAACTTAGGGTTCGCTCAAAAATTGATAAACTCGTGAAAAATGGGCCGGAAGACGCGCATGTGACAGTTCCTGCCTTGTAAGGACATGTATGATTCCATGGAAATTGCTGGGCCGTTCCAAAACGCCTGATCACAAAAAAGAGTTGACGCTCCACCAGAGGGATACGGAGTATTCCATCCGTGTAAACGGGCGGGAGCTTATGAACAGCAGAATGTTCGGTTCTGAAAGGATGCTCGCCGAGTTATCCTGCCCCAAGATTGCCGAGCGAAAAAACGCCAGGGCGCTGATTGGCGGACTTGGAATGGGACACACACTTGCGGCGGCTCTTGGGGCGCTTCATTCTGACGCGGACGTTCTTCTTGCTGAGCTTGTTCCATCCGTGGTCGAATGGAATAAAAACGTGTTGGGACCGTTGGCCGGCGATCCCCTCAAGGATTCCCGTGTCACGGTGGCGCTTGAAGATGTCATGAACATCATCAAAAACCACACATCGGCCTTTGACGCGATTCTTCTGGATGTGGACAATGGCCCGGACAGTTTGACTCAAAAAACAAATGATGAGTTGTACAGCATGTCAGGACTCGCCATGGCGCGCCGCGCGTTACGGCCGGGCGGTGTCCTTGCCGTCTGGTCATCGGCGCCGGACACGGGTTTTACCCAGAGACTGAATCGGTCATCTTTTCATGTCCTTGAAAAAAAAGTCCGGGCCAGAACCCATAAAAAGGGTCCCGTTCATACCATCTGGATCGCCACGAAATCATGTCAATAAAGATAAGGGCTCGCTCAAAAATAACTTTACATTTTGGAAGCCGATTCATCCTGCCTGACTGCGTTATGAAAACTCGGCATATCCCGATATGCCTCAAGTTTTCACGCCTTGTCAAGCGGGCGACTTAACTCCCAAAATTGTAAACTAATTTTTGAGCGAACCCTGATAAACTCGTAAAAAATCACGGGACAGCGTCGTAAAAAATTCGATATACAAGGCGTAGTGGTTATTTTTAATTGAGGCAATACATGTAGTATGCCTCAATTAAAAATAAGCGCTGCAACACAGTAGATCGGATTTTTTACGATGCTGTCAACCCTAACGCGCGAAAATAACGATAGCCAACAGCGCTGAATCCATGATACAAAAGATCAGGCGGACATGAAGGTTCCCTCCTTGATTTCCTGGACGCCATCAAAAAGAGTGAGCCGGAGCGCCCACACTTCTCCAACCATCAGGCGCGCAAAAACCGGATGGACCCGCTTTTTTAAAAGAGAAAGGATTCCCAATGGGCAGCGAATTGCGACCGATCAAAGGCGTCAATTTCAAATCCTGGTCCACAAAAAAGGAAGAGATAGCGGCCGGCCGGGAAATTGAAGCCGTTCTGCTGGCCGAAGGGGCGGAGTTCAGGGAAAAGAATCCCGCTCATCCGCCATGGCTGGCGGCCCGCGAACCCTTTTCCATACCCGCGGAGACGGTGAGAAAAATCGAGCGCGTGGGCCGCGCGGTCTTTTCCTATTTCGACGCGCTTCAAAAACTCTATCCCGATTCCCGGAGAGTGAGACGGATTCTGGATATCGGCGTGGCCGACGATTTGAAAGGGCTGGACCCCGACAAAAAATTAATGACCTTCCGATTCGACATGATTCTCGAAAACGAGGAGCCGCAAATCAGCGAAGTGGAAGAGGTTTACAGTTCCATCGGATTCACTCACGCCATACATGCGGCGTACGGCATGAGTTCCGATTCGCTGTATGAAGCCATGGCCGGCACAGGCGTCCGGCATATTCTGGCGGATGAAAAATGGGCGGACTATATCCCCGAGCTTTCCATCATGCAAAAAAGATTGCGAAAGCAGTTCGGCATAAAGACGGATATCGGTTTCTTCAGCGATCCCGGCGAGAATTTCACCGGCCCCATCTATCGTTTTTCCTATATGCGAAGTTTTGAAAAGCTCCCCCCCCCGATCCGTAAAAGACTCATCGCCGGCGATCTGGAATATATCAACCCGCTGTTCCATGGCTTTTCCGCGAAAGCGGCCTTTGCCCTGCTGTTTGATGACGGGCTGAAAACGCGGCTTGAAAACGAAATGGGCCCCGATGATTATGACATTCTAAAAAAAGCCTCTCCGCCGTGCCGGCTGATACGCTCCGACGGGTCGTCCGACACATTTGAGCGTTTGATGACAAAAAGACGCGGCCGGGTGATCAAAGTGGTCCATTCCCCCAACCCGGATGATGAGTGGGGCGCGCGCGGGGTTTTTTTCGGGAAGACGAATAAAAACAAGTGGACGCGCATTGTGACGCAGGTTCTCAACGGCCGGACGCCCCATCGCCCGGAGGTGGATCATGTGACGTTTATGGAGACGCGATTTGTGGAGAGCGACCGCTATGACATTCCTTTTTTTGACCCTGTCAATGACCGGATATCCCTGATGACAAACGCGAGGATTCTTTTGCGCCCCATCTTTTTTCGTCGTGGCGACGACGACGGCCGCCTGGTCAGCGCGACCGCCACGTTTGTCAACACCAGCAAAAAGGTTCACTGGGGGCGTCACGCGGTTTTGGCGCCTCTGAAACTGTCATAATTTTTATATGCCGACCGGGGCCTTGCGCGTCGTCCCTTTTTTCAAACGAGCGCCGGAAAGGGGGTGAAAATGTCCGACCCGGACGAAAAAGTGGTGGTGAAAAATCTATTTAAGGTCTTCGGCGCGCATCCCGAAAAAGCCGTCGCCCTGGCGAATTCGGGAATGGGCAAAGATGAGGTGTTCGCAAAGACCGGCCTTTCCATCGGGGTGAACAACGCCAGTTTCTCTGTGCGCGAGGGCGAAATTTTTGTGGTCATGGGACTGTCCGGATCGGGAAAATCGACCCTGATCCGGATGATCAACCGACTGATCCGGCCGACGTCGGGCGCGGTCTTTTTTGAAGGAAAAGATGTGGCGAAAATGCGCCGGGACGAGCTGACGCGGATGCGGCGGGAGAAGATGAGCATGGTGTTTCAGTCGTTCGCCCTGATGCCGCACATGACTGTTTTAAAAAACGCGGCGTTCGCTCTGGAGATATCGGAAGTTCCGGAAAAAGACAGGGAGCGTCGCGCCATGGAGGCCCTGGATCAGGTCGGATTGAAACCTTACGCCCAAAGCCGGCCGGACGAGCTGTCCGGCGGCATGCGCCAAAGGGTCGGGCTGGCCCGGGCGCTGGCGGCGGACCCCTGCGTGATGCTGATGGACGAAGCGTTTTCGGCGCTCGACCCCCTGATTCGAACCGAAATGCAGGACGAGCTTTTAAAACTTCAGGCGGAAAAGACGCGCGCCATTGTCTTTATATCCCACGACCTGGACGAAGCCATGAGAATCGGGGACCGGATCGCCATCATGGAGGGGGGACGCATTGTCCAGACGGGCTCTCCTGAAGAGATACTCAGGAATCCGGCCGACGATTACGTCCGGGCCTTTTTCCGGGGCGTGGACCCCACGAATATCCTCACCGCCGGACAGCTGGCTGAAAAAAAATACGCCACCATCACCCGGCGCGGGGGCGAAGGGCCGCGCGTGGCCATCCAGCGCATTCGCGACCGGGACAGAGGGCCGTACGCCTATGCCCTGGACCGGAGCCGCCGGTTCCTGGGCGTGGTCTCCGCAGACTCCCTGGGCGCCATCCTCGGATCGGATATGGAAAACTCCCTGGAATCGGCGCTGATACACGGCGCGACCGCCGTCAAATCCGACTCGGTTCTCCAGGACGCGGCGGAGATGATCATCCACTCGGACTGGGCCGCCCCTGTGGTGGACGATGACAACCGATACATGGGGGCCATTTCAAAAAATCGTTTTCTTCGGGCGCTGAGCCGAAACACATCATAAAAAAGGGGGCGTCGATGGCGCTTTATTTTGACCGTTTCACCATTCCGCTGGATGAATGGATCGAAGCCGCCGTGGAGTGGCTGGTGACCCATTTTCGTCCCCATTTTCAAATGATGAAAGCGCCGGTGGAAAAGACCCTGAACGGTCTGGATCATCTATTGAACGTCCTGCCTCCCCCGGCGGTCATACTGGCGTTTACCCTGATCGCATGGCGATTCGCCGGAAAAAGAGTCGCGCTTTTCACCGCCGTCACCCTGACCTTTATCGGTTTTTTGGGACTTTGGAGCGAAACCATGACCACTTTGGCCATGGTCTTGTGCGCCGTCCTTTTCTGCGCCGCGGTGGGCGCGCCGGTGGGGATTCTCGCGTCACGGAGCAAGCGGTTTGAAGCGGTCCTTCGGCCGGTCCTGGACACCATGCAGACGACCCCGGCCTTTGTCTACCTGGTTCCCGTGGTCATGCTGTTCAGCATCGGCACGGTGGCCGGCGTCATCGCCACCATCATCTTCTCCATGCCGCCCATGATTCGTCTGACCAGTCTGGGCATCCGCCAGGTGGACCCCGAGCTGATCGAGGCGGCGCGGGCGTTCGGCGCCACGCCCCGGCAGATTCTGATGAAGGTTCAGCTCCCCCTGGCCATGCCCACGATTATGGCCGGATTGAACCAGACGATCATGCTGTCACTGTCGATGGTGGTGATCGCCGCGCTCATCGGCGCCGGGGGCCTCGGGCTCCCCGTCTTCCAGGGGTTGAACAGCCTGGATGTCGGACTTGCGGGCATCGGCGGGTTGAGCATCGTTTTGATGGCCATGGTGTTGGATCGGATTACGCAATCCATGGGAAGCAAAAAATGACAGCATCATAAAAAATCCGATCTACTGTGTTGCAGCGCTTATTTTTGATTGAGGCATACTGCATGTATTGCCTCAATCAAAAATAAGCGCTACGCCTTGTATATCGAATTTTTTACGACGCTGTCCCGTGATTTTCTACGACGCTGTCCCGTCATTTTCTACGAATTTATCAAAAAATGACAGCGCCGTAAATTCCCTTGAAGGGGGCGCTTTGGGACGAAAACTTTTAAAACCCATATTCCGGATCTTTCTGGAGCGCGGCGGGCGCGCGGCGGAAAGATCCGGCGCGAACACAATATACGGAGGTTTCTATGTGTATAAAAAAATGTCGTTCACAAATGAGCCGTTTTTTAGCCGTCTTTTTTCTTGCGGCGCTTGCCGCGACTCTTCTGATCTCGTGCGCGCCGGAATCCGATCCGGCAAAAAAAGACTCGGCCCTGCCGGGAGACGGGATAACCGTTCAGCCGGGACGGGCGACCTGGACCACCGGTTTTTTCTCTGAGGCCCTTTACTCCCAGGGACTCAAAGAGCTGGGGTATGATGTGAAAGCGCCCAAGGACTTAAGCAATCCCATTTTCTACCAGGCGGTCTGCCAGGGCGATGTGGATTTCTGGGCCAATGGCTGGTATCCCCTTCACAAGGCCCAGTTTCCGAAAGACTTCGATGAAAAGGCGAAAGTCGCCGGGCGCGTCATCAAAGCCGGCGCGTTGCAGGGGTATCTCGTATCCAGAGCGCACGCTGAAAAATACGCCATCACATCCCTGGACGATTTCAAACGCAAAGATGTGAAAGACGCGTTCGACTCCGACGGCGACGGAAAGGCGGATCTGGTGGCGTGTCCCCCGGGATGGGGGTGCGAAAAGGCCATCGCCTTTCATCTGGAACAGTATGGCTTAACTGAGCACATCCATCCGATCAAAGCCGGGTATTCCGCCGGCATGGCCGGCGCGCTGGCCGCGTACAAAGCGGGCAAACCGATCTTTTTCTACACATGGACCCCAAACTGGACGCTCTTTAAGTTAAAGCCCGGCCAGGATGTGGTCTGGATCAACGTGCCGAAAAATATTCCGAGAGAAAGCGAAAAAGAATGGGCGGATTACATGACGCAAACCGGAATCACGGGCGCGGTCACCGATCCTTTAAAAATGGGTTTCCCGGCCAACGATGTGGTGGTGATCGCCAATAAAAAATTCCTGGAAAAGAACCCGGCGGCCGCCAGACTGTTTGAGATCATGTCCCTTCCACTGGCGGACATCGCTCTCCAGAACAACCTCATGTTTGGAGGAGAAAAAAGTCCCGAAGACATTCAGCGGCATGTGGCGGACTGGAAAGCGCTGAACATGGACAAATGGAACGCGTGGCTGGACGAAGCGAAAAAGGCCGCCATGTAAGGGGTCCGAACCCTCGGCCCCACCCTGTTTCCCCTCGCCAAAAAAAGGAGAAAAAAAATGAAAAAGATATGGGCGCTGACCCTCGCGGCGGGATTTTTCTTCGCGGCCCGCTCATATGAACAGGCCCAGGCTCAGGCGCGATTCCAGGGCGCCTTCCAGGCGAAGTGGGCGGGGGCCCAGACAGAGCCGCCGCCCCCGGGGAAACCCGCCTCCTCCGAAAAACAGCCCGACGCAAAGATGAACGAATCCATCATCGAAAAAATTGAAAAAAGCGAGAAAAAATGGCGGGAACTTAAAAAAAAATGGAGGGGAAACTACTCTTACAAAAAGCGTTTCTCCAGTTGGACAGGGTTCGGAAACGAGACCACAATCGTGGTGAGAAACAACAGGGTTGAGGAGCGCCATTACAGGGAATGGCGCGGCGATTCCGCGGCCCCGGAAGGCGAAAAATGGGTGGAAAAAGGCCCCCGGGCGGGGTCTCATAAAAAAGGGGCAAAGGCGCTGACCCTTGACGCGCTCTACCAAAAAGCAAAGGCCGTCGCCGGAAAGGCGCCGGGTCCCCATGAGAAGATGTATGTCCGTTTTGACCGGCGGGGCCTTTTGAACGCGTGCTTTTATATCAATGTCAGGATTATGGATGACGCCCCAGGAGAAGGCGTCGACATCGCCGCCATCAAACCGGATGGCGCCCCCGATATCCCCGGCGAAACAGACGCCGATGACGCCACAGGCGCCCTTTCTCTTGTGATGGGAAACGCCGCCTTTGCCGTGAAATTGTACGGCGAGCTTGGGGCGTCTGAAGGCAACCTCTTTTTTTCACCCCACGGCATTTCAACCGCCATGGCCATGACCGACGCCGGCGCCCGGGAAAACACCGCCAAAGAAATCAAAAACGCCCTGAATTTTGAGATAGACCCCCCGAGACTGAGCGCCGCGTTTAAAAAGCTCAATCAAAAACTGGCGGCCCATGCGTCTGAATCCGGTCAACAGCTGATCATCGCAAACGGATTGAGCCTCACAGGGGGAGACGTCAGCCCGGGGTTCAAGGCGGCGCTCAAAAACGACTACGACGCCGAGGTTTTCGCCGGAGACCTGGACCCAATCAACGAATGGGTGAAAAAGAAAACAAAAGGAAAAATCAAAAAGATACTGGAAAAACTGGACCCCTATTCGGTATGCGTCCTTTTAAACGCCATCTGCTTCAAGGGCCTGTGGCAAAATCCATTCAAGGAAATCCATACCCGGCAGGCCCCTTTTAAATTTCCGGACGGGAAACAAACCACTGTTTCCCTCATGTATCAGAAAAGCGATTTTAAGCTGCTGGATGAAAAAAATTTCCAGGCCGCTGAGATTCCCTGCAAAGAAAACCGGATGTCCATGATCGTCCTGCTTCCCCGGAATGTGGACGGCCTGGGGAAACTGGAAAGCGGACTGACCCACCGGAATCTGGAAAAATGGCTGGCGGCGCTGGATCAAACCCGGGCCCGGGAAGCCCGGCTGTTTCTGCCCAAATTTAAATTTGAAACCGGGTACGACCTGGCGGCCCCATTAAAGAACATGGGCGTAAAGGACGCCTTTGACGCCAATGGGAAGGCTGATTTCAGGGGCATGGGCTGGCCCAAAGGAAAACTCTTTATTTCCCGGATCAAACACAAGGCGTTTGTGGAGGTGAACGAAGAAGGCGCGGAGGCGGCCGCCGCCACGGCCGTGGAGATGGCCGCGAGATCCATCCGACGCTATCCGGTGTTTCGCGCCGACCACCCGTTTCTATTCATCATCAAAGACAATGAAACCGGCGCCATCCTGTTCATGGGCAGGGTGGCTGATCCCGGGGGCACATAAAACAAACAGCCATGACGCCGCGACCCGGCGCTCCCCTATTTCTCCGTCTTCATGGCCGTGATCATAAACGCCTGGTTCCGGTTTTCGATATGAAGCGCCTGCTCCAGGGAGGTCACACCGAGGTTCTGGTTGATGGCCTCCTTGGTCATTTTAAGGCCCAGGGGGCTTTTCTCCACCATGCGGGCCGCGATTTCCCGGGCCGTGTCCATGAGCGTCTCTTTTTCCACCATCCGGCTTGCGAACCCCAGGTCCATGGCCTCTTGGGCGGTCATGAAATCGCCGGTGAGCAGAAACTCATTGGCCCGGCCCGAGCCGATGAGCCGGGGCAGGAAGTAGCTGCTGGCCAGATCGGCGCCGCCCAGGCCGATGTTGATGTAGGCGGCGTTGAATTTCGCCTGGGGGGTGATGATCCTCACATCCGAGGCCATGGCGAAGCTGAACCCCCCGCCGGCCGCGGCGCCGTGAATGGCCGCGATGACGGGCTGGGGAATGACCCGCATCATATAATAAATCCGGGAAAACCGACTCTGGCATTGATAGATCAAAGCGGGCGAGCCCTCGAAAATCTCCCCGGCGGCGGTTTTCATGTCCAGACCCGCGCAAAACCCTTTTTCACCGGCCCCGGTCAAAATCAAAACCCGGGCGGTTTCGCTTTTCTCCAGTTTTCCGAACAGATCCTCAATTTCTTCGATCATCTCCAGGTTGATGGCGTTCAATGTTTTCGGCCGGTTTAAGGTCAAAACCCCCACCCCGCCCTCTTCCCGGTAAACAATGGTCTCGTAATCGCCCATTTGCTCCTCCTGTTTTTAAGATAGTCACGCCCCGCTTTTAGCGCCCCGGGGCCCGGGAAGCAAGCCCATTTTTTTTTAAAAAAAGGCGGCCCGGCGCGGCGTGTCTTCAAAAAATGATAAACTCGTAAAAAAATACGGGACAGCGTCGTAAAAAAATGTCTTGACGAAAGGCCGCCGACACATCTAAAAAAGAAAATGGCGCGTTTAAAACACACACTGGGAATCGCGGCGGCGATTTGGGCGATGGGCTTTCACGCCCCGGACGCTTTTTGCCTGGAGGACTGCCGAATCGGGGACCGGCCGGTGGTTTTGTACAAAATCATCCACGCCTGGTACGATCTGCCGGACGGGGAATGGGAGTTTTTGTGCCGGAAGCGGGCGACATGCGTCAGAGACGGCGCGGCGCGGGTTCGCCACGACCCTGTGACAAAAAGACTTAGGATCGATGTCGCAAAGGATATGGCGCCGCTTCTTTTCTACTCCCCGGGGCCCCGGCCCCCGTATTTCCGAATGAAATGGCTCAGCCGGGAGTATTTCGGAAACGCCCGGCGGGCCCGGGCGCTGAAAAAGGACGGACGGGTCCGGGGGTTTGCCTTTGAAAACATCCCGACGAAAACGGCCCGAAAACTGCTGGACATGGAAAAAGACATCTCCTTTTCCATGGAAGGCGCCATCCAGGGGCTGGCCAACGGTGAAATCGCCCTTGCCCGGTCCGGCCGTCTGATCAAGACCTGCCCGGCGGAGACGAAAAAAGAGCCCGCCCCGCCCATCGCGATTAAAATCATCGACCGGAAAACAGGCAAAGTCATGGCCCGCTGGGAGGCGGCCCGGAACTGATTCCCGGGGCCGCCCGGTTTTCAGTCCAGCGCCCGCATCACCTGGCCCGTGATCACTTTGGGATAAAAATAGGTGGATTTCCGGGGCATGATGAGCCCCTCCCGGGCCACCTCCCTCACCTGGCTCATCCGGGTGGGATTCAGGATAAAGGCCACGTCGCATTTTTCGTTCAAAACCGCCTCAACGGCCCCCCGGGTCCGGCTGGAATAACGGATCATCTGTTCGTTGTCCAGGGTTTCTTTGTCAAACCCCAACAGCCTCATCATGACCAGACGGGTCAGCACGGTCACGTCAAGCCGGATCAGGGAAGGGGGAATGGAATCGCCAAACGCCCGCTCCATCTCCCCGGGCTTGAGGGTCAAAAGATAAAACTCGCGCGCCCCCCGGATGGAAACGCCGATGGCGTTTCGGTCCTCGCGCGCTTTGAGCATGGACTCAAACCCGGCGGCCCCGGCCGCCACATCACTTGAGTCGAAGGGAACGGCTTCCACGTCAAAATGCGCTTTGGCCCTTTCCGGAAGGGAATGAAGCAGATCCGGGTCGATTCCGCTGAGCAGCCGGTGGGCCGGGAGAATAATCAGGCCCGGGTCGTCCATGGCGCAAAGGTACATCATGATATAACGGGCGCCGGAGCCGTCATGAAAATCCGGGTCTGTGTCGGCCAGAAAATTTCGATAGTTGAGCGCCGTCTCATACCGGTGGTGGCCGTCGGCGATGAATATGGCGTTGTCTTTCATGGAGGCCCGGATCGTCTCATGGGCCGAAGGGTCCGTCACGCGCCACATCCTGTGGCGATGGCCGAATCCGTCCTTAAAATCCGAATCCGGGGTCTTTTTCATGACCTCTTCCCGGAAAGAGGCCAGGGAATGGTCTTTGTCCCGGTAAACGGAAAAAATGGGGGAAAAGTTGGCGCGGCAGGCTTTCATCAACTCAAGCCTTTCGGATTTCACCTTTGAGAATGTTTTCTCATGGGGAAGGATGATCCCCTTGTCAAAGGGCTCGATTTTCGCCATCGCCGTCATGCCGAAGCGCGTGACGACCCGCCCGTCCAGGTCAAAATCCACGGCGCTGAAATAAATCGACGGCGTCTCGTCCGTGGCCAGGATGTTTTCCTGTCTCCATTTTGTGAAATATTCAAAGGCCCGGGTGTGCCGGTTGTCTTTTTCGGAGTCGGTGTCTTTGTCTTTTCCCAAAATCAGGCGAATGACGTTGGCCGGGTGCGTGTCGTAAAACATGTCCCGCTCCTTTCGAGAGATGACGTCATAGGGGGGAGCGGTCACCTGGGACAAATCGCCTGTTTTTTCCGTGTTGAATCGTATTCCCTTAAACGGGATAATTTCCGCCATTGATCCTGTTCCTTTCCTGTTTTTTTTAAATAGCGCCCGCCCGAAACCGGCGCGGCGCGTTTTGTAAAGCCAGGGGTTGGATACTATAAAAGGGGGGCCTTGTTCAAGACAAATCTTGATGGCGTCGTAAAAAATCCAATCTACGGCGTTGTGGCGTTTATTTTTAATTGAGGCATACTACAATGTATTGCCTCAATTAAAAATAAACGCCACGCCTTGTAGATCGAATTTTTAACTTAGCCATCCCAGACTTTTTTACGAGTTTATCAATTTTCAATGCGATGACCCCAAAAAATCATTTTTTAAACCCAAAAGATCATTGACAGAAAGAAAAAAAGAATATATTGTATCGTTCTTTTAAGGCCCCGCCTATTGGCGAAGAGTCGGAGAGGTGGCCGAGAGGCTGAAGGCCCCGCTCTCGAAAAGCGGTATCCTGTCAAAAACGGGATCGTGGGTTCGAATCCCACCCTCTCCGCCACCTTGATTGATTTTTGGCTTTTTGATTTCGGCCTTTCGCGGCCCCCGAGGGGCCGCGCGAAGAGGCCCCATGCGAAAACGGAGAGATGTCCGAGCTGGCTGAAGGAGCACGACTGGAAATCGTGTGCGTTGCCACAAGCGGCGCCGAGGGTTCGAATCCCTCTCTCTCCGCCATTTTTTTCCACCGCTCCCGTCGAAAACCAGACCCCTGACCTATCTGCCCGACGCGGGCGAACACACCGGGAGGCGTCGTTTTTTTCCATGTCTTACCTTGTTCTGGCCCGCAAATACCGGCCCCAGACCTTTGAGGAGATCGTCGAGCAGGACCATATCTCCCGGACATTGTCCAACGCCATCGCCTCCAAACGCCTGGCCCACGCCATTTTGTTTTCCGGCCCCAGGGGAACGGGAAAAACCAGCGCGGCCCGGATACTGGCCAAGGCCATGAACTGCCAAAACGGCCCGTCGCCGACCCCTTGCGGCCAGTGCGCGTCCTGCCGGGACATCACCGACTCAAGGGCCCTGGACGTCTTTGAAATCGACGGCGCCTCCAACAACAGCGTGGAGCAGATCCGGGAGCTGAGGGAAAACATCAAATACCGGCCCGCCGACAGCCCTTACAAAATTTATATCATCGACGAAGTCCACATGCTCAGCGCCTCGGCCTTCAACGCGCTTTTAAAAACCCTGGAGGAGCCGCCTCCCCATATTATTTTCATCTTCGCCACCACCGAGCCCCGCAAAATTCCGGCCACCATCCTTTCCCGATGCCAGAGGCACGACTTCAGACGAATCGACGCGGACGCCCTGGCCGCGCACATGGAAAAAATCGCCGGAACGGAAGGGTTTGAAATCGAAAAAGAAAGCCTGGCCGTCATCGCCAGGGAGGCGGGCGGCTCCATGCGGGACGCCCTGAGTCTTATGGACCAGGCCTTTTCAGCCGCCGTTGAAAAAAAAATCACCCACGAGCAGCTGCTCGACATCCTGGGCCTGTTTGACCGAAAAGCCGTTTTCAGCGTCTCGGAGGCCGCGTTTCGCCATGACATCCCGGGAATCGTGTCCGTCATCCAGGAAATTTACGACAAGGGCGGGGAGATGAAACGGTTTTTTGACGACGCGCTGGAGCATTTCCGGAACCTGATCCTGGTGAAAATGGGGGGAAAGGCCCCGGCCCTGGCGAGCCTGGCGGACCATGAAATCAAACAGGCCCGGGACCAGGTCGAAAACATCTCCCTGGGGAGCCTGAGAAGGTCGCTGGACATCCTGTCCGGCGAAGAGCCGTCTGTCCGGGCCTCCCAGTGGCCCCGGCTGTCCACGGAGATCGCTTTTTTTAAAATCGCCGGGCCCGGCGCGGACATGGACCCGGCCCCCGGCCCCCGGCCCGTCGAAAAACCCGGCGCCGGCCCCGCGATTCAGCCCGCTGTTAAACCCACTATTGAAATAGACCGGCTCATCGAAAAAATCGACGCGCTTCAGCGCCGTCTGATGGACGCCATTGAAAAAGGCGCCGGCGAGAAATTTGAAACCCGGGATTCAAACGCCCGGGGAAAAAGCGCGGCGCCCAATCCCGACTTTAAAACGCCCGGGCCGCCCCCGGCTCCTGAAAAGCCCGGGCCGGATGCTGAAAATCGCGGCCCCGATCCCAAAAACGCCGCCTCGGTGGCGGAATCCCCGGCTCCCTTTCCGGATGAAAAAAAGCCCCCCGGGATATCCGCGAACGGTTCTCTTTCCCATTCTCCCGGGCAAAGCCCCGGCGAGGCATGGCCCAGACTCGTGGACCGGGTGTTTGAGACATCCCCCTATCTCGCCGCGCATCTGGAAAAAGCCGAGCTGACCCGACTGACTGAGAATTCCCTGGAAATCGAAGCCAATGGCGGCCGGTTCAACGCCGACACCATCCGGCGGAAAAAAAACATGGCCACGCTGCAAAACATATGCGACGATTTTTTCGGCGCCCCAATGGCCATTTCCATCCAATCGAAAAAAAAAGCCCCGAAAACCCTGAGACAAGCGCGCGATGAAGGCAAACTTCTGGAAAAAGAGGCGCTCAGCCACCCCCTGGTGGAGGAGGCGCTCCGCTCTTTTGACGCGAAAATAACCGAAATCAAAATCACGCGGGAGGAGACATAGACATGAAAGGCATGGGAAACATGATGAAGCAGGCCGGCCGGCTTCAGGAACAGATGATGAAAATGCATGAGGAAATGGCGGAAAAAACCGTGGAGACCTCATCGGGCGGAGGCATGGTGAAGGTGGTGGCCAACGGCAAGCACCAGCTGGTGTCCGTCAAAATCGAAAAAGAGGTGGTGGACCCCGACGATGTGGACATGCTTGAGGACCTGATTGTGGCGGCGGTGAACGACGCCCTGGCCCAATCCCAGGAGATGCTCTCCAACGCCATGAAAAAACTCACCGGCGGCATGAATATCCCGGGACTTTCATAATGAGCCATTATCCGAAAACGGTCTCGAACCTGATCCGAAACCTGTCCCGGCTTCCGGGAATCGGGGAAAAGACCGCCGAGCGCCTGGCCGTCCATATTCTCAAGGCCCCCCGGGCCGCGGCGGAGGCGCTGTCCAGAAGCATCCTGGAGGCCCGGGAGAAAACCGGGGCGTGCCGGCGCTGCTTCGCCTTAAGCGACCAGGAGGTGTGCGACATCTGTCTGGACCCCTCCCGCTCCGACGCCCTTTTATGCGTGGTGGAACAGCCGGCCGACATGGCCTCCATTGAAAAATCAGGGGCCTTCAAAGGCCGGTATCATATTTTATCCGGCGCCCTGTCCCCCTTAAACGGGGTGGGCCCCGATGAAATCCGCTTCAGGGAGCTGGTGTCCAGAGTGGAAAAAGGAAACATCCGGGAAGTCGTCATCGCCACCGGGACAAACGTCGAGGGAGAGGCCACCGCCTCGTTTATCGCCCAAAGCCTTGAAAAATACCCCGTCCAGGTCACCCGCATCGCCTCCGGGGTTCCCATGGGAGGCGATCTGAAATACATCGACCCGGTCACCCTGAGAAAGGCCATGGAGACCCGGCGCGGCTTATGACATCCAAACGCAAAGACGACGTTTTTGAGTGCGCCGAGTGCGGGGAATGCTGCAAGGGATTCGGCGGGACCTTTGTGACGCCCGGGGACATGGAAAAAATATCCGCTTATATTCATTGCGACCCCCGGACATTCGCAAAAAAATACTGCCGGCCTTCGGGAAAGGGCCATGTCATCGCCCAGGGTGAAAACGGGTATTGCGTGTTTTGGAAAAACAAAAAATGCGGCGTTCACCCGGTCAAGCCGCGCATGTGCCGGGAGTGGCCGTTTATCCCGGCTGTTCTCAAGCGCCCCGGAAACTGGCGGATCATGGCCGGCGCATGCCCCGGTATCCGCGCCGGCGCGCCTGCGGACCAGATCAAAAAACGGGTGAAAGAGACGCTGGCCGGACGGCGGGGCCGGAACAAAATTTTTTTTTAAAGGAGGGCGAACATGCTGTTTCCGGACTACAGACCCAGACGAATGAGGCAAAAAAAGGGCTTTCGCCGCATGATCCGGGAGACCGAGCTGTCCACAAACGATTTGATCATGCCCCTTTTCGCGGTGGAGGGCAAGGGCGTCAAAGACCCCATTCCCTCCATGCCGGGCCAGTTTCATCTCTCGGCGGACCAGATGGTGAAAACCGCCCGAAAGGCGCTGAGCCTGAATGTGCCCGCCATCATGGTGTTCGGCGTTCCCAAAAAAAAAGACCCCCTGGCCACCCAGGCCTACGCCCGAAACGGCGTGGTTCAAAGAACCGTCTCGGCGCTCAAAGACAAGTTCCCTGATCTCATCGTCATCACCGATGTCTGCCTGTGCCAGTACACGGACCACGGCCACTGCGGCGTCATCGACGGCCAAATCGTCGACAACGACGCGTCCCTGGACCTTCTGGCGAGAACGGCCGTGTCCCACGCCCAGGCCGGGGCCGACATGGTGGCGCCGTCGGACATGATGGACGGCCGGGTGGCGGAAATACGCCAAAGCCTGGATGAGAAAGACTTCAGCCACATTCCCATCATGTCCTACGCGGTGAAATACCGATCCTCTTACTACGGCCCCTTTCGGGAGGCCGCCCATTCGGCGCCCCAATTCGGCGACCGGCGAACCTACCAGATGGACCCGGCCAACGCGCTGGAGGCCGTCCGGGAGGCCACCCTGGACACGGAGGAGGGCGCGGACGTGATCATGGTCAAACCGGCCCTTTGCTATCTCGATATCATCCACCGCATGCGCCAGGAATCGGACCTGCCGGTGGCGGCCTACAATGTCAGTGGAGAGTACGCCATGATCAAAGCCGCGGCCCAGAAGGGCTGGATCGACGGCGAAAGCGTGATGATGGAGACCCTCATCGGCATCAAAAGGGCCGGCGCCGACATGATCCTGACCTATTTCGCCCTGGAGGCGGCCCAAAAAATCAGGGCCTGATCCTGAGCCCCATAACCCCGCGAAACCCTCTGGAGACTTTAATTTTGAAACATCCCCATCATCCCCCGAAAAGCGGTCATGGCGAAAAAAAAGACCCGTTCGCCTCTCCCCGGCTCATCGCCTGGGAGGTCACCCGAAGCTGCAACCTGGCCTGCGTCCATTGCCGCGCCGCGGCGGACAAGGGCCCCTACGAGGGGGAGCTGTCCCCCGACGCCTCCCTGGCGCTTGTGGACCAAATGGCCGAAGTCGGCTCCCCCATCGTCATCCTGACCGGCGGGGAGCCGCTTTTGCGGCCGGACATTTTCGACATCGCCGCCTATGGGACCGAAAAAGGCCTGCGCATGGTCATGGCGCCCAACGGCTCTTTGATCACAAAAGAAACCGCGAAAAAAATGGCGGACTCCGGGATCAAGCGCATCAGCGTGAGCCTGGACGGAAACGAAAAAAACAGCCACGACCGATTCCGGGGCGTGGACGGCGCCTTTGACAGCGCCGTCAGGGGAATCCGGCTGGCCAAAGACGCCGGGGTAGAGTTCCAGATCAACACCACCATCACCCAGGCCAATCTCGAACTCATGCCCGCCATTCACGACCTGGCCATTGAGATGGGCGCCGCGGCCCACCACATTTTTCTTCTGGTTCCGACCGGCCGGGGAAAATACATTTCCGACCAGGCCATCAGCGCCGAAGAATACGAAAAAACCCTCAACTGGTTTTATGACCGCCGGGGAAAGACCGCCATGCATCTGAAAGCCACATGCGCCCCCCATTATTACCGAATCCTTCGGCAAAGGGCCAAAGAAGACGGCGAGACGGTGTCTTTTGAGACCCACGGCATGGACGCAGTCACCCGGGGCTGCCTGGCCGGAACCGGGTTCTGCTTCATCTCCCACCGGGGGATCGTCCGCCCCTGCGGCTTCCTCCACGCCGACTGCGGCGATGTGACCCGCTGGCCCTTCCAAGATATATGGAAGGCCTCGGACGTTTTTCTCAAACTGCGCGACTTCAGCGCCCTTAAGGGAAAATGCGGCGCGTGCGAATACAAAAAGGTGTGCGGCGGATGCCGGGCACGGGCCTATGAGGCCACCGGCGATTTCATGACCCCGGAGCCGCTTTGCGCTTATCAGCCTTTGGGGGGGTGAGGGGAAGGGCTGCTCAGTTGGATGGTGAATAATTCGATTTTATTCAAAGATGGCCGGAAAATTGTTTGATTGTGATAAGTTAAAGAAGCGCCGGCGCTGTGGTTGGGTTGAGGAACGAAACCCAACATTGTATGCTCCGACACACACGTTGGGTTGCGCTTCGCTTAACCCAACCACTACAAAAAAGAATTCTACAGTTTATGCACCCGGGAATACGCCAGGCTGTGGATGGATCGAATAGAGGAATTGCGAAAATGGATAGAAACGATGCTTTAGATATTGCCCGAAAATTCGCCTCAGCGGTCCACGCGAATTATCATTGCAGATCCGTTTTTCTTTTCGGCTCTCACGCCAGGGGAATGAACCGGGAGGAAAGCGACATTGACATCGCCGTTATTCTTGAAGAATTTAAAAATCCGATGGATATCCGACTGGAGCTGATGAGATTAAGACGCAAGATCGACAGCAGAATCGAGCCTCATCCTTTCAGGGCAAAAGATTTTACCCCCTCCAACCCCATCGCCCATGAAATATTGAAAAGCGGCCGGCGAATTAAGACCGAAGCCCAACCTCGATGGGAAAAACAACAAAAAAAGGGGAAGCCAATATCGGCTAACCCCTTGATTTAACTGGTGCCGGGGGTCGGAATCGAACCGACACGGACATAATGCCCGGAGGATTTTGAGTCCTCTGCGTCTACCAGTTTCACCACCCCGGCTTTAGAAATGCTATTGTATAAACCAACCGCCCCGGATTGTCAATAAAGAGTTTTTCAAAGCGCCCTTCGATTCGCTTAGGAAAAAAGGTCCTCTTTCAGGACCGCTCCCTGGCGGATGATCGCCGGCTCGGGCAGGGTGACATCCACCACTGTGGAGCCCGGGCCGCCTTCAAGAATTCCGGCGTCCAGGACCCCGTCGCATGCCCGGATCATTTCCCCCGGGATATCCGAAACCCTCCGGCAGCCGGGGCTTCCGGACAGGTTGGCGCTGGTTCCGGTCACAGGGCCGCCCATCGCCCGGACCAGGGCCCGGGCCACCGGGTGGCCGGGAATCCTGACCCCGATTTTTCCCGTTTTCGCCGTGAGATTTTCCGGAAGATGGGCCGCGGCCTTAAGGACCAAAGTGACCCGGCCGGGCCAGAAACGCCGGGCGATCTTTTCCCCGGCCGGGGGAATGTCCGTGACCAGCCCCCGGACCGCCTCCAGGTCTTCGGCCAGTATCAAAAGGGGCTTTTCCCGGGACCGTTTTTTGATGGCGAAAATTTTCTCAACGGCGTCCCGGCTCAGCGCGTCGGCGCCCAGCCCGTACAGGCCCCGGGTGGGAAACACCACAGCCCCGCCTCTTTTAAGGGCCTCCGCCGCCCTCCTGATGAGTTCCGGGTCCGGGAATTTTCCTGAAACATCATCCCCAGACTTTGAGTTTCTCGGCTTTTTCATCCACTTTTTCAGACATTTTTCTTTTAAACGCCACAAGCTTTTCCGAAAGCGCCGGGTCCGACAGGGCCAGGATCTGGACCGCCAGTATCCCCGCGTTCCGGGCGCCGGATTTTCCCACGGCCATGGTGGCCACCGGCATGCCGGGGGGCATCTGAACCGTGGACAAAAGGGAGTCCAGCCCGTTTAAGCATGACGAGTCGATGGGAACCCCGATCACCGGAAGGGTCGAATGGGCGGCCATGGCCCCGGCCAGGTGCGCCGCGTGGCCCGCGCCGGCGATGATCGCCTTCATTCCCCTGTCCACCGCGCCCGCCGCGAAGGCCTGGGCGCGTTCCGGGCTTCGGTGGGCCGAGGCCACGGTCATCTCAAAACGAACGCCGAACTCTTTGAGAACCGCCGCCGCCGACTCCATGACCCCGAGGTCGGAATCGCTTCCCATGACGATGCCCACCCTTGGGGGGGCGTTGAGTCGCGCCACGGCCTTGGCGCCGATGTCTTTTCGGTAATGGACGTTTTCCCAGCGAATTTTAGAAACAGCCCCGTAGGCCTTTTCAATGGCCTTTTCAACGGAGTCTCCCAGCGCGGTGACCCCAAGGACCCGCCCCCCGGAGGCCGCCACGGCGCCGTTTTGAAACTCCGTCCCGGAATGAAACACGGAAACGTTCCGCATGCGCCCGGCCGCCTCCAGGCCCGAGATGGGGGCGCCTTTCTCATAATCGCCGGGGTAGCCCCCTGAGGCCATGACCACGCAGACCGCCGCCCGCTCGTCTATGTCCAGACGGCATTCATCCAGACGCCCTTCGATGACGGCCTCCATCACGGGAACCATGTCGTTTTTCACCCTCGCCAGAAGGGGCTGGGCCTCGGGGTCTCCGAACCGGGCGTTGAACTCCAGAACCTTGATATCGGCGTCTTTGATCATCAGCCCCGCGTACAGCACCCCCTTGTAGGGGCATCCCTCGGCCGCCATGCCCCTGACCGCCGGGATCATCACGGTTTCCATGATCTTTTTTTCCATATAGGGGTCCGCCGCCACCGGGGCCGGGGAATAGGCGCCCATGCCCCCGGTGTTGGGGCCCTTGTCGCCGTCAAAAACCGGTTTGTGGTCCTGGGACGAGGGCAGCGGCAGGACCGTCTCTCCGTCCACAAAGGCCAGAAAAGAGGCCTCCTCGCCCTCCAGCCTTTCCTCAATGACCACCCGGGAGCCGGCTTCTCCAAAGGCGTTGTCCTTCATGATGAGATCCAGCGCGTCCAGCGCCTCCTGGATCTCGGCGCACACCATCACGCCTTTTCCGGCGGCCAGGCCGTCGGCCTTGACCACAATGGGCGCCCCCATTTTCCGGATATACGCTTTCGCCTTGTCATAACTTGTGAACGCCTCCCCCTTTGCCGCAGGGATGCCGTATTTGTTCATGAGCGACTTGGCGAAAAATTTGCTGGACTCGATCCGGGCCGCCGCCTTTGACGCGCCGAATATCTTCAGACCGTTCTTTTCAAACAGGTCCGCGATTCCCATGGACAGGGGGTCTTCCGGCCCCACCACCGTGAGATCCACGGCGTTTTCCAAAGCGAACTCAAGGAGCTTGTCCGTTTTTGCGGCCTTGATGGGAACGCATTCGGCCAAATCCGCGATCCCCGCGTTTCCAGGCGCGCAGTATATCTGTCTCACCCTGGGGCTTTTGGACAGTTTCCATGCCAGGGCATGCTCCCGGCCCCCGCCCCCCACGATTAAAATTTTCATGTCTCGCCCTCCCGTCTGGGTTGTCTGTTAAAGCGCCGATTGAATCATGCTTTTGAGTTCATCAAAACGCTCCGTCACAGGAAACTCCGGGAATTCCCGCCTCACGTTTTCCGGGGGCCGGAACAAAATTCCCTGGTCCGCCTCTTTGAGCATGGAGATGTCGTTGTAGGAATCCCCCATGGCGACGATTCGAAACTCAAGACTCCTTAAAGCCAGAACGGTTTTGCGTTTTCCGTCTTTCTGGCGGAGCCGGTAGCCGTCCACAGAGCCGTTGGGCCCGATGACCAGCTCGTTGCAAAACAGCGTGGGCCAGGACAGCTTTTTAAGAAGCGGCCCGGCGAACTGGGAGAAGGTGTCCGACACCACGATGGTCTGGACCCGGCTCCTGAGCCATTCCAGGAATTCGACGGCCCCCTCAAGGGGCGCCATCCCGTCGATCACCCTTTGAATATCGGGCAGCGTGATTTTGTTTTCTTTTAAGATAGACAGGCGTTTTCGCATCAGCTCGTCATAGTCGGAAATATCCCGGGTGGTGAGCCTCAGCTCTTTTACGCCCGTGGCCTCGGCCACGCCGATCCAGATTTCGGGGACCAGGACGCCTTCCATGTCTGTGCAGATAATATTCATAATGATCCTTTAAATGAACTCGTAAAAAGTGGATCAGACGGCATCGTAAAAATTCGATATACAAGGCGTAGTGGTTATTTTTAATTGAGGCAATACATGTAGTATGCCTCAATTAAAAATAAACGCTGCAACGCCGTAGATCGGATTTTTTACGATGTCGTCAAGCGTTCTCCTCAATGCGAATCAGAACCGGGTCCCCGTCCACCACCGCCATGTCTTTCATTCCGGAAAGGGCGGCTTTCATGTCGGATTCCTTCGCCTTGTGGGTGAGCATGACCACCGGAACCGCGCCGTTGCTCCGGCGGCCTTTCTGGTGCACGGTCCGGATGCTGATGTGGTGATCCCCCAAAGCGCCGGCCACCCTGGAAAGCACGCCGGGCCTGTCCAGGGCTGAAATCCGGATATAGTGATGGGTTCGGATGTCTTTGATGGGCATAATGAAGGCGTTTTGGGAATCCTTTGTCTCACATGAAAAAAACGGGGTCCTTCCCGACGCCCCGGACAGCATGTTCCGGGCGATGTCCGCGATGTCGCCCGCCACCACGCTGGCGGTGGGCATCATGCCGGCCCCGTAGCCGTAAAGCAGAATATCGCCCGTGGCGTCCCCGGACAGGGTCACGGCGTTTAAGTTGTCCTCCACCCGGGCCAGAAGGTTGGTGACGGGAATCATGGCGGGATGCACCCGGGCCTCAATGGCGTCTCCCCTCCGTTTGCTGATGGCCATCAATTTGATGCGGAAGCCGAACTCCTCGGCGAAGGCGATGTCGATGGGCTCAATCTTTTCGATGCCCTCCACATAAATGTCGCCGGGCTTCACATCAACGCCGTGGGCCAGCTGGGTCAAAATCGCCAGTTTGTGGGCCGAGTCCTCCCCGCTGATGTCCAGGGAGGGATCGGCCTCGGCGAATCCCTTTTCCATGGCGTCTTTGAGCGCCTCGTCAAAGCCGATCCGGTCGCGCCACATCCGGGACAAAATATAATTGCAGGTCCCGTTTAAAATGCCGGCGATTCCCTCAATCTCGTTTCCCACCATGGATTCCCGGATGGTTTTGACAATGGGCATGCAACCCCCCGCGCTGGCCTCAAAACCCACATCCACCCCTTTTTCCGCGGCCCTCGCCAGAATCATCCGGCCCCGGTCCGCCAAAAGGGCCTTGTTGGCCGTCACCACATGTTTGCCGCTCTCAATGGCCCGCAAAATGAAGTCCCCGGCGACGCCCGTTCCCCCGATCATCTCCACGATGATGTCGATGTCGGGATCCTCCAGGACCTTGTCCGGATCTTTGGAAAAAACGGTTTCGCCCGGGGAAAGCGCCTGTTTTTTGCTCTCATCCAGGTCCACGGCGCAAACCAGGTCCAGACAGGCCCCCAGACGGGAGGAGATCAGCTCTTTTTTTTCAAAGAGAATTTTGGCGACCCCGGCCCCCACAGTTCCCAGCCCGATCAGACCGATTTTGATGTGTTTCATAAAGACTTCAAAAGCCCCCTTTGCAAAAAGGAAAAAACAATCCGGAAAAACGTGTTTTTAAAAAAACGCCGGAAGGCCCCGGCTCAAATGATTTGATTTCATGAAGCAATGGGATTGATTTCCCGGAGTGTGGAAAATTTCAGGCGCCCCGCCACATTTTGGTTTTGATGTTCCTACCACATTTTGGTTTTGATGTTCAAGAAAAACTTTCGGCCCCGTCAACGCTCCCGGAGCGCCTCGCTCTGGTAGCGAAGCAGGGGGGAAAGGAAATACTCGATGATCCGGCGGTCGTCGGTTTTGATCTCCGCCGTCACCGCCATGCCCAGACAGAGGCTGACCCATTTGTCCCGGACCTGGATCCGGTCCTCGTCCATGGACACGGCGATGGGATACACCAGCCCCATCTCCCCGGTCTCCAGGGCGTCCGGGGATATCCGCGCCACCCGGCCTTTCACCAGGCCGTATTTGGAAAAGGGAAAGCTCTCCACCTTGATTTCAACGCTCTGGCCTTCCCGGATAAAACCGATGTCCCGGTTCAAAGCCATGGCCTCGATCTCCATCGGCGTCCGGTCCGGAACAATGGTCATCAAAGGCTCGGCCGGCTCCACCACACCGCCGACGGTGTGGACTTTGAGATTCTGAACCTTTCCGTCCACCGGCGCCGTCAGTCGGTTGAGTTTTTCCCGGGTTTCAGCCCTGTTCAGCTCCAGCCGGGACTGCTCCATATCCTCCAGCGCCTGAAGCCGCTCGGCGAAAACGCCCTTTCTGAAATCCGACCGCGCCTGTTTCCGGCTCTCCCGGTTCGAGGCCAGCCGGGCCGAAATCCCGGCCGCCATGTGGCGTTTGGAAACCAGGTCCTGGGACTTTTGAATCCATTCCCGCCGGGCCTCCAGCCACTCGAATTTCGTCCCGGACCCGCTTTCGTAAAGGGAGCGCATGGCCTTTTCTTTCTGCTCGAAAATGGGAAGAACGGCCTGGATTTTTTCCATTTCCGCCGAAACGGCCCGGCGCTCGGCCGCCAGGGCGCGACGGTCGTTTTCAAGCGCGGCCAGCCGGCTCCGGATGTCGGCCAGGTCGGTCTCCATCTTTTTTCCGCTGTCCCAAAAGGTTTTGTCGTCAATGCCGGCGACCCGTTTGAGAACGGCGCTCGTTTCCCCATCCAGACGCCTCAAGGTGGTTTCAAGCCTTCCATACTTCATGGCCAGCGAGGCGATGGCCCGCTCCACGCGCGCCTTGTCCACCCTGTTTTCCGTGGGGTCCAGATCAATGAGCGCGTCGCCTTTTTTCACATGGTCCCCCTCCTTCACATGAATGGCCCGGATCAGGCCCATTTCAAGGGGCTGGACCACCTTCACCCGCCCGCCGGGGATGATTTTCCCCGGGGCCACCGCCACCGTGTCCACGCGGCCCAGGCATCCCCAGACCAGGGCCAGCAAAAAAATAGATATGATCACATACAGGGTGAGGCGCCCCGCCGGGGAGGCCGGGGTCTCCAGCACCTCCAGCGCGGCCGGAAGAAACGCCAGTTCGTCGGCTTTTCGTTTTACCCTGGTCCGTTTTTTGTCATGCGCCCAGGCGGCCCGGGCCGTGTGGAACATTTTTTTCGCGGATTCCATCATGTTTGTTTCCCCCAAGTCAAGGGTCAAGGCATGACGACATCGTAAAAAATCAGACGACGCCATTAAGTCTGCTGATGATGAAGACGGGCGTAAAAACCCCCCGATCCCATCAGCGCCTCATGGTTTCCCCTTTCAGTCACACGGCCCTGTTCCAGCACCACGATTTCATCGGCGTGGCGCACCGCCGAAAGCCGGTGGGCGATGGTGATCACCGTGCGCCCTTTCCGGATGGTCTCCATATTTTGGCGGATGACGCTTTCGGATTCGTAGTCCAGCGCGCTGGTGGCCTCGTCGAAAATCAGGATCCGGGGGTCGGCGGCCAGCGCCCTTGCGATGGCGATTCGCTGCCGCTGACCGCCTGAAAGGTTCTGCCCCCGCTCTTCAATGACTGTGTCATACCCTTCGGAAAGCTTGAGGATGAACTCATGGGCGCCGGACATCCGGGCCGCCTCGGCCACGCGCTCCATGGGCATGGACGGATTGGCCAGGGCGATATTTTCCCGAACCGGGCGGTTAAACAAAATGCTGTCCTGCAAAACAATTCCGATCTGGCGTCTGAGCCACGCGGGATCCACCATGGCCACATCCACGCCGTCCACCAGAACCCGACCGCGCTGGGGGGCGTAAAGCCGCTGAATCAGCTTGGCCAGGGTGCTCTTTCCCGATCCCGATCTTCCCACGATTCCCACCGCCTTTCCGGGGTCAATGGAAAGGGTGACCTCTCTGAGTATTTCAGGAGACTCCGGGCCATAGCGAAAACAGACCCGGTCTAAAAAAATTCCGCCTTTGACCGGGGGGGGCGCCGGGCGGTTGGGATTGTGGCCCGGCTCCGCGGGACAGTTTAAAATATCCCCCAGACGCTCCACCGACACCCGCATCTGCTGAAAATTCTGCCAGAGCTGGGCCAGGCGCAAAACCGGGGCCGCCGCCTGGGAGGAAAGCATGTTAAACGCGATGAGCTGGCCGATGGTCAAATCGCCGGCGATGACCAGCCGGGCCCCAAACCAAAGAATCAGGGCCATGGTCAGCTTGTTGATGAGCTTGACCCCCTGGGAGCCCGCCGCGGACAAAACGGCCGTTCGAAAGGACGACTTGACATAGGCGGCCAGCTGGGTTTCCCATTTTAAACGCATCTGGGGCTCAACAGCCATGGCCTTGAGCGTTTCGATCCCGGTGACGGACTCCACCAGAAACGACTGATTGGCCGCCCCTTTTCGAAAACGGTCCTCGATCATTTTCCGCAAAGGCGGGGTGATGGAAAGAGACAAAATCACATACAACGGGATGGAGCCCAGAACAATGACGGTCAAAACCCGGCTGTAAAAAAACATCACGGCGATGAAAACCACGGCGAAAAACAGGTCCAGGGCCGCCGTCACGGCCGAGCCGGTGAGAAACTGGCGGATGTTTTCCAGCTCCCGGACCCTGGCCACGGTCTGGCCCGCCTGGCGGGACTCGAAGTACGCCAGCGGCAGGCGGAGCAGACGCTTGAACAGCCCGGCGCTCAGCTCCACATCCACCCGGCTGGTGGTGTGGGAAAACACATAGGTCCTCAACCCTTCAAGAGCCACCTCAAACACCGCCAGGCCGATGAGCCCCGTCACCAGCACATCCAGGGTGGAAAGCCCCCTGTGGGCCAGGACCTTGTCCACCACCACCTGGAAAAAAAGAGGCGTGGCCAGGCCGAAGAGCTGGAGAAAAAAAGACGAGATCAAAACCTCGCCGAACAGTCTGCGGTATTTGATGATGGCCGGAATGAACCAGGTGAGATCAAAGGACCGCGCCGCCCCGGCGACGCTTTCCCGGTGGGCCGCCAGGATCAGGTCCCCGGACCACCGCGCCATGAAATCGTCAAGGGAAAGGGATTGGGGGCCGCCCCCGGGTCTTTGAATCAGGACTTTGTCCTGGGACACGGCGCCGAGGATAAAAAAACGCCCGTCCCTGTCTTTTGCGATGGCGGGAACCGGTATTTTTGAAACGCGTTTCCGGCCGGACCGGACCGCCCTGGCCTTAAGGCCCAGGGCCTTTGCGGCGAAGACCAGGCCGGTTTGGTCCAGAGCCTTTCCATCCGGGGCGTATTCCCTGGCGATCCCGGCGGGATCGGCCGGAATTTGATAAAACCCAAGAATCATGGCCAGGCAAAGGATGCCTGTGTCTGTGTTCGGACCGGTCTCGTTTTTGAGGTCATTCATGTGTGTGTCTCGCCCCCATTCATCAGTTTTAATCCATGTGGGGACCCATTATTCAGGATCAGACCAAACGAATCAACTTATCTTGTTGAAAAAATAAGAAAAAAAGAGAAAAAAACGGGAAACAGGCGCCTGGAAAACATCCCCGCTTTCCCCGCGCCCGTTGAACAGGCGGGGGAAAGCGAAACAGACATCATTGACAGCATCGTAAAAACTCCGATCTACTGTGTTGCAGCGCTTATTTTTAATTGAGGCATACTACATGTATTGCCTCAATTAAAAATAACCACTACGCCTTGTATATCGAATTTTTTACGACGCTGTCCCGTGATTTTTTACGAGTTTATCATCATTGACGACATCGTAAAAAATCCGATCTACTGCGTTGCGGCGTTTTTCTGTTCGTTCGGCATACTGGGTATCGCCTCGCTTATTTAAAAACCACCACGCCTTGTATACTACGGCGCCGTCTGATCCATTTTTACCAGCTTATCATCATTGCCACTGGGCCGCGATCACAGGTTTCAGGGAATCCGGAAGGTCATGAGGGGCCGGGCCGGCGATTTCCCCCGGGACAGGGGCGAAACCGGCCATGGCGTCCACGAGGGCCTGGACATCGGAGGCGGTGAGAGACGAACCCGAGGAAACCTGGAATCGATCCACCTGGAACTCAGCACCCAAATGCCAGTCTCTCACGGTCACCTGGTCGCCGGTCCCAAGAATTTCCACCGTCAGATCATTTCCTTCCCGGCGGAACCACAGGTTGTCAGGATCGATTCCATCGCCAAAGGCCACCCGGTCGTTTGATGAAAGGGCGTCATGGTTCATGATGACATCCCGGCCGTCGCCGACTTCAAACCTGTACTCGTCGTTTCCGGCCCCGCCGTATACCACGTCATTGCCATCATCGCCGTTCAGAACGTCGTTGCCCTCGTGCCCATGAAGGACATCATCTCCAGCTCCGCCGTTAAGAAAGTCATCCCCCTGTTGTCCATAAAGTTCATCATCTCCGGCTCCGCCGTTAAGAACGTCATTCCCGAGCCACCCCCAAAGCGTATCACTCCCTCTTCCGCCGGAAAGAACGTCATTACCTTCCATGCCGGACAACATGTCATCGCCATCATCTCCGAAAAGAACGTCATTACCTTCTTGTCCATGAAGGGCATCATTTCCGGCTCCGCCATAAAGCTTGTCATCGCCTGCCTCTCCGTATACTCTGTCATTTCCATCATCGCCGTTCAGAACGTCGTTTCCCTCGTGCCCGTGAAGGACATCATCTCCAGCTCCGCCGTTAAGAAAGTCATCCCCTTGTTGTCCATAAAGTTCATCATCGCCGGCTCCGCCGTTAAGAACGTCATTCCCGAGCCACCCCCAAAGCGTGTCACTCCCGCTTCCGCCGAAAAAAACGTCATTACCTTCCATTCCGGACAGCATGTCATTGCCGCCGCCACCGTAAAGCGTGTCGTCGCCGCCTTGTCCATGAAGGTCATCATCTCCGGCTCCGCCGTAAAGAACGTCATCGTCTGTCCCGCCGTATACCCTGTCATTGCCATCATCGCCGTTAAGAACGTCCTTGCCCTCGTGCCCATAAAAGACATCATTTCCAGCTCCGCCGTTAAGAAAGTCATCCCCCTGTTGTCCATAAAGTTCATCATCTCCGGCTCCGCCGTTAAGCTCGTCATTCCCGAGCCACCCCCAAAGCGTGTCACTCCCACTTCCGCCGGAAAGAACGTCATCACCTTCCATGCCGGACAACATGTCATTGCCGCCGCCGCCGTAAAGCGTGTCGTCGCCGTCTTGTCCATGAAGGGCATCATCTCCGGCTCCGCCGTAAATCAGATCATCGTCGGCGTTCCCGAAAAGTGTGTCATTCATCTCCGTTCCCACATGAAGGGGAGTTGAACGCCAATTGCCGGCGACCGCGCCGGGCCAGGAACCCGGGAGATCCTGCAATTCCAGATCTCCCACATCGCTGAAATCAAAATCCTCCACCTCCATCGCTTCCACAAGTTTGTCCACATCGGAAGCCATTAAATACAAACCGGTTGAAAGCTCGAATCGGTCCAATCGAAATTCATCTCCCAGATACCAGCTTTTAATGGTCAGGGAATCTTCGGTTCCGGCAATCTTCACCAGGAGATCGTTGCCGCTGCTCTGGAACAAAACGCTTGCAGAATCTATCCCGTCCCCAAACACCAGCCTGTCATCTGACGAATTCTGATCTTTGTTGATGATGACATCCCGGCCGTCGCCCAGCTCAAAGCGATAGGCGTCGTCTCCGGCTCCGCCGGAAAGAACGTCATTCCCCAGGCCGCCGGCAAGTATGTCGTCGCCTTCTCCCCCGGAAATGGTGTCGTTTCCTTGGCCGCCATCTATGATATCGTTGAGCGCGGTTCCGGAAAGCTCATTGTCCGTTTTATTAATGGCGACGTCTGCGGCAAACCCTGTGTCATAACCGGCGACGGCAAACCCCTGGCCCGCCAGATGAGTCATCATGGCGTCATTGGGTTTGATGACCTGTCCGTCCGTTATGCCTGTGAACTCCGCCAATTTGGCCAAGTCGAGGGTGGAGCCTCCGGAAAATCGGAGGTTCTCCACCCGATTTTTCTCATCAAAAAACCCCGTGAGCGTGACAATGTCTGCCAGGGCGTCAAACGAAGCGGCGTCCAGGCTCGCGGCCCTCTGGCTTTCATCAAGAAGACCGATTTTCAGATCACCGTTCTCCACTTTAAAGGCAAGATCGCTCAGGACAACGCCCTGGCCAAGGATCAGGGTGTCATCGCCGGCGTCATCCGTTATGGTGTCATGGCCGAATCCGCGCCCGAAAATATAATCGTCATCCCCCAGGCTGCCCCTGAGGACATCATCCCCCCCGTCTCCGGAAAGCATGTCTTTCCCCTGGCTTCCGGAAATGACGTCATCCCCTCCTCCGCCATATATAACAGCCGGTTCGTTATAATTCGCCGACAAATCATTATTCCCGCTGTCACCGGCTGTTGAGCTTCTTGCGGAGATGGAGTCATAGGTGGAAAGCTCCACGCCCTGGCTTTCAAAATAGCCGATCAGGCTCTCGTCTGTGTGGATCACTTCCCCGTCCTGAATATGGGACGTTTCCACCACCCGGGTCAAATCCAGAGCATCTCCGTCGGAAAAACGAAGGGTTTCTATCCTCTTATTTTCATTAAAAAAATCTTTTAACGTGACAATGTCGGAAAGGGTTTCAAAGGACGCGGCGTCCAAGCCCGCCTCCGGACGGGAATCTTCCAGTATCCCGATCTTCAAATCCTCGCCGTCCATTTTAAAGGCCAGATCGCCCAGGGCCACCCCCTCGCCCATCGCCAGAACGTCATGACCGGAATTATACTGTTCGGTCCTGATGGCCATCTCGTATGACATTATCCTGGAATCCATACTCCTTGTCTCCGCAGGTCTGGAAGTTGGAATGCCGAGAAAACCGCCAAACTCACCAATATCTACCCACTCGCGATTCCTTGTTCCCTTCGGAACAACGGGATTGCCTGAATCATCAAATGTTTTGCCTGTGCCGTCCGTCGCCACCCAGCCTGATCCGCCTCCATTGTAGGACGCATAGTGAGTCCAGGTGAGAGTCTGCACGCCCTTGGTTCCTGAAGGGGTGACAGGATTTCTGTCTTCATCAAAAACATTGCCATCTATATCTGTCCCCACCCATCCGGAACCGGAATAATATTCCCAGGTGACCACCTCCCTGTCCTTTGTTCCCGAGGGAGCGGCGGGATCAAAATTCTCATCAAAGGTTTTGCCCAGGTCATCTGTCCCGATCCAGCCGGATTTTGAATAATGGTTCCAGGTCACATTGTAATGATCGTCTATCGTGTCGCGTCCGAATCCGCGCCCGAAAACATACTCATCGTCTCCGGCCCCGCCTTTCAGGGTGTCGGCGCCGCTGTCCCCGGAAAGCCTGTCCCCTCTCCAGCTCCCTTCAAGGGTGTCATCTCCGGCTCCTCCGGACATGTCCGCAGACCTGTCATAATAAGCCCTGAAATGATCATCCCCGTTGTTAAGCAAACCGAAAACATCCGAAGCCATAATCGGCGATCCCGATGACGCCTCGAATCGGTCCAGTTTATATTCATCGCCCAGATACCAGTCTTTAATGGTCACGGCATCTTCGGTTCCGGCAATCTCCACCAGGAGGTCGTCATTTCTTCTCTCAAACCACAGGTCGCCCGTGTCTATTCCGTCCCCAAACACCAGCCTGTCATTTGACGAATCGGGGTCTTTGTTGATGATGACATCCCGGCCGTCGCCCGGATCAAAACGATACGCGTCGTCTCCGGCCCCGCCGGAAAGAACGTCATTACCCAGGCCGCCGGCAAGCATGTCGTTCCCTTCTTCCCCGGAAATGGTGTCGTTGCCTTGGCCGCCATCTATGATATCGTTGAGCGCGGTTCCGGAAAGCTCATTGTCCGTTTGGGTCATCACAGGGTCTGCGGCAAAGCCTGTGTCATAGCCGACTATGGCAAGCCCCTGGCCCGCCAGATGAGTCATCATGGCGTCATTGGGTTTGAAGACTTGAAGCTCCGTCGCCTCCGTCAGTCCCGTGAACTTCGCCACTTCGGCCAAGTCGAGTGTGGCGCCGTCAGAAAAACGGAGATTCTCTATGCGTCTTTTCCCGTTAAAAAAATCCGTGAGAGTGACAATGTCTGCCAGGGCGTCAAAGGAAGCGGCGTCCAGGCTCGCGTCTCTCTGGGTCTGATCCAGCAGACCAATTTTCAAATCGCCGTTCTCCACCTTAAAAGCCAGATCGCTCAAGGCAATGCCCTGGCCCAGGATCAGGGTGTCATCGCCGGCGTCATATTGTTCGCTTCTGGACGCCACTCCAAACTCGCCTGACTGAGGGGCGATACGGTATGTTTCTGTTCTTGGGGCCACAGGGTAATTATACATACCAAGCATATCAATAAAAGCCTGTCTGACATCTTTCACTCCCACAGGGGTGATCGGGTTGCGATTTTCATCAAAAACATTTCCGGCTGAATCCGTTCCCACCCAGCCTGATCCAACCTCGAAAAAACTTTTGCTCCCCGAATTATATTTACGAAGTGAATAAAAATTCCAAGTGATCTTCCCCGAGTCGATCTGGCCCGAGGGAGAAACCCGGTTCCCGCTTTTATTAATATAATTTCCATCCACATCCCTTCCCGCCCATCCGGAATTGGAATAATGGCGCCATGTGATATTCTGAGTGTCCATTTTCCCCGAAGGGGTTGCGTCATTGAAATTCTCATCAAAGACTCTGCCCGCATCATCCGTTCCGATCCATCCGGACGTCGAATAGTGATTCCAGGTCACACTGTAATCATCCGTCAAAGTGTCATGACCGAATCCGCGCCCGAAAATATAATCGTCATCCCCCAGGCTTCCCCTGAGGACATCATCCCCCCCGTCTCCGGAAACCATGTCTTTACCCTGGCTCCCGGAAATGGCGTCATCCCCTCCTCCGCCATATATAACAGCCGGTTCGTTATAATTCGCCGACAAATCATTATTCCCTTCGTCGCCGGCCGTTGAACTTCTTGCGGAGATGGAATCATAGGTGGAAAGCTCCACGCCCTGGCTTTCAAAATAGCGGATCAGACTCTCGTCAGCGTGGATCACCTCCCCGTCCTGAATATGGGACGTTTCCACCACCCGGTTCAAATCCAGGACTCCGCCGTCGGAAAAAGAAAGGGTTTCTATCCTCTTGTTTTCATTAAAGAAATCTTTTAAGGTGACAATGTCGGAAAGGGTTTTAAAGGACGCGGCGTCCAGGTCCGCCGCTACCTGGGAATCTTCCAATATCCCGATCTTCAAATCCCCGCCGTCCTTTTTAAAGGCCAGATCGCCCAGAGCCACGCCCTCGCCCAGGGCCAGGGTGTCATGACCGGCGTTATATTCCTGGAAATCAGAGGACATGGCGTATTCCTTTTTCACAGGCGCGACGTCGTATGCCTTGTTCACAGGATCCACGCGATCTCCATAATACCCGTCGTAAATACCCGACCAGTAATCATATCCCCTTAACTTGACATCCTTGTGCCCCACCGGGGTCACAGGGTTTCCATCCAAATCAAACGTTTTACCTGTTCCATCGGTTCCCACCCAGCCGGACCCGATCTCAACCCAGGACGGCGCGTCATTGGTCCCTGTCCGTTTAAGTTTTGAATAAAAATTCCAGGTGACACGCCGTTTGCCTTCTTCTCCCGACGGCGCAACGCGGTCGTGATTTTTGTCAAACACATTCCCGTCTATATCCGTTCCGGCCCATCCGGAACTTGAGTAATAACGCCACGTGATGGTTTTCGTGTCTTTTTTGCCCATGGGCGCGGCGTCTTTGAAGCTCCGGTCAAAGGTCCTTTTGCCGTCGTCCCCGATCCAGCCGGAGTCCGAATAGTGATTCCACGTAATCCCGTATTGATCCGACAAGACATCATGCCCGAATCCCCGGCCAAACACATACACGTCATCGCCCAGGCGGCCCCGTAGATCATCCTGGCCGCTGTTTCCCGAAAGCAAATCCCCTTTCAGGCTTCCCTCAATCGCGTCATCCCCGGCCCCGCCGTAGATCACGGCCGACTGGTCATCATCCGCCGAAAGCGCGTCATCTCCCCCTGAGCCCTCCAGTATCCCGTATTCCCCGGGATCGTATTCCAGGACCACGTCCGCCAGGGCGCCTTGGCTTCCATCCGTTTTCGTGTAGGTCCCCATCCCCACAATGGCGTCCCCGCTTTGGACCCGGTCAATCGAATCGGAAGAAAGATTGATGGATGTGATACCCATCTCGGAAAGGGTTCTGAACTCCCGGCTTCCTGTGACCCCGTCATCGTCAAAATCGGAGAAAACCCCGAAAGAATCAAACTGTTCATCGGCGCTGTCCAGGACCCCGTCCTTATTGCTGTCAAAATAACGCAGTCCCTCAAGATCGCTGACCACGCCGTTTCCGTCGGTGTCAAAATCCCGGATGTCCACCGCGTCGTCGTTGTTGAAATCATGCTTTGTCACATCCCCTTCTTCTTCAGCCCGCTGGGCGTATCCGTCAAACCGGATCTCATCGGCGTTTTGGATCATTCGGTCATTCCCGGCGTCCAGGGCCAGAATGCCGTCATCGCTTGACACCCAGGCCGTCTGGTTGCCCCGGCCGTCGCCGTCGAAATCATAAAAATTCTGAGAATCATCAAGGGGCACGAGTTCGATTCCGTCTCCGTCCAGGTCG
>CAACVI010000010.1 GCA_900659855.1 Candidatus Desulfarcum epimagneticum | reverse complement strand
ATTGCCCCCGTTATGGGTTGTATGCGAAGTGATGACACTGGGACAACTCTCAATATGGTATAAAAATCTGATATCCAGAAAAGATCGCAATGCCATAGCGAAGATTTATGCGTTGGATGAAAAAATCCTGTCTTCCTTTTTGCACCATCTCTCCATCGTCAGAAATATCTGCGCGCATCATGGGCGTCTTTGGAATCGTGAGTTTACATTCGCCTATCGTTTCCCCAAAAAGGATCCGTCGGATTTAGCTGAAACCCTCAATCAAGGCGCCAAAAAAAGAATATACAATACGCTTGTCATGCTTGCATACCTTATGGACAAGATAAATCCCAACAGGTGGAAGAATAAAATCAGCGATCTTTTTGTCAAGCATCCTGAAATAGACAGAAAACGTATGGGGTTTCCTGAAAATTGGAAGGAACTGCCAATCTGGCGAGAAATAAACAATGGATAGGAAAAAAGACACGGACGAATAATATCTTTATGGCTGGGAAATAAAGGGTTTGATAAAAAAAATTCTATTTTGAAGCAACCCACTTCTAATCCGCAGTCCGCAAGTTCGATTAATTGAAATGGGACCGGGGTCGTGTGATCAGGCTAACGCGGATTGGCTGTATGTTCTTTCATATAATTATTTTGTGGTCCCCGAACTCGTTTTGGGATGTTGGGATGTCTCTCCTTTACAGGTTTCATCTTTGAAAGCATCTCATCCGACAGCGGTGGAGAATCGACCGCGTCCCAACCCGTTTTATTCATTCTTGAAGAATTGTGATTCATAATATATTCTGTGTCGTCTGATTGCTTTGCGTAAACTTGTTGCGCGGCGGATACGGCGCCTTAGTGAACGCTTACGATTTTCCCCCTTTGACCGAAAACCAACCCAACAGGACATCCAAGTGGACTATAAAATCTTTTTCACCGTGTTTTTTTCCATCTTTGTCGCCGAGCTGGGCGACAAAACGCAAATCGCCACCCTGCTGTTCGCCTCCGACAAAAATATCAGCAGGGGCGCCGTTTTCCTGGCCGCGTCCCTGGCCCTGGTGGCGGCCTCGGCCATGGCGGCGTGGGCCGGGGGGATCATTTCCCAGCATGTGGGGGAAAAAACCCTGGTTTATATCGCGGGCGGCGGCTTTATCGTCATCGGCGTGTGGACGCTGATTCGCGCGCAGCCGGTTATTTTTGTTTCTCCCCCTGCCACAGCACGCGCTGGGGAAAGGGAATCTCGATGCCTTCGCTCTCAAGGGCGGTTTTGATTTTCCACAAAAGCGACCGGTAAAGCGCGTGCCATTCCGACACCGGCGCCCACGTCTGGACCGTGATATTGACCGAGTTGTCCCCCAGCTCGCTCACAAACGCCCGGGGCGCGGGCTCTTTTAAGGCAAAAGGCTCTTTGTCGATGGCCGAGCGGATCACCTCGATGGCCTTTTGGGCGTCGTCGCTGTAGCGGATTCCCACGATGTATTCAAACCGCCGGGCCACATTGGCTTCGTAATTGGTGATATTGGAGGTGAACACCTTCTGGTTGGGCATCCGGACATACAGGCCCTCAAAGGTCCGAAGGGTGGTGGAGATGATCTGGATGTCCTCCACAATGCCCACCGTGCCGTCGATGTCCACGGGATTCCCGGCTTTGATGGGCCTTTCAATCAGCAAAAACACCCCGGAGATCAGGTTGCCCAGGATGTTCTGGCCGGCGAAGCCGATGGCGATTCCCGCCACTCCCCCGGCCACCAGAAGGGCGGACAGCTTGAATCCCAGCATGGGCAGGGAGGAGAGCAGAACAAAAACCACCAGGGAATAGTAAATGGTTTTGACCGCGAGATCGGCGTATTCCCGCTTGATTTTATCCTTGAGCCCCCGTTTGACATACAAAGACACGGCCTTTGACACAATGATCCCGAAGACCAGGATCAAAAGCCCGGTCAGCACGTCGATGATTTGAACGTCCCCGTAAAGGGTTCTTCCCAGGATCATAATCCAAACTCCATCACAAACGAGCCGGGCGCGATTTTCAGCCTGGATTCGTTTCGTATTTCAAGGCTTCTTTTCATTCCCCTGGGGCGGGCCTTTTTTGCAAACCCCGTCTCGGCGGTCCCTTTGTCCCTGAGCTTCATATGCGCCTTCATGACCGCGCGGTCGGGGCTGTGAAAAATTTTCATGGATTTTGAGTCAAAAACCGCGTTTGCGGTCTCCGTCCATTCCGAGGTGTGGTTGACGATGGCAAGCTCCATGACCCCCTCCACAAAGGGAAGGGCCTCAGGCGAAGAAAAATGGACCTCGCTGGACCAGCTCCGGCAGATGATTCCGCCGGTGGGCTCTCCATACAGCGCGTATTTCGGGGGCCCGAGGGAAAACACATCCAGAAGCCGGATTTTTTTCCGCGCCTCCGCGAACACCCCGATCTCCAGGGGAAAGGTCAGAAACACCGAGCAGGCCGATTTGGGCTCAATGACCAGGGGCCTTTCGAAGTCGATCATCAGATGATTGGAGATATTTTTGGGAGTCCGGATCGGGGGCGTCGGGTGAATGATGAACTCTTTTTTCCCTTTGGCGGAAATTTTTTTCTCCACCTCTTCGCCCAAAAGCCGCCGGCGATAAAAAATATGATTCTCACCGCGCGCGACCTCCAGCTTCAAATCGCCCATCTCCAGGGTCCCGGGTATTTTGAATGGCCCGAACATGAGATTCTCCTCAAAAAAAGCGACCTCCCTCGGGGCGCTCAGATATTACGGGATGCGTGGGAGGCGCTGTTCAATGATGGTGATTGACGCATAACCCGCATCGGGTTGGGTGTCAAGAATTATGCGACTTTTTTCTTCCGTCGCCGCCACAAAAACGTCACCAGGGGAACCAGGACAGCGGCCCAGAGCCACTGCCAGTTTTGTTTCAAAAACGCCTGGATTTTCTGGCCCGCCGTCACCTGGATCTCGATGACGCGGTCAAAGGTCCGGATGGTTCGGGAGGCGGACTGTCCCTCCACCGTGATCATGGCCGCCAGGGTCAGATGAAGCGAATGCCTCCCCTCCTTTTCAGGCTGGATTTCCCATTTCCAGTCCGTGGACTCCCGACCGGATATGGCCTGGGTCTCCGGGGTGATGGCGGTGATCTTAAAATTCCGGCCGCTCAGGCGCGCCTGCATTCGGCTGGAGACCCGGATGGAGGCCCCGACCCTTTTCCCGGCGCCCTCGACCATGTCCTTTAAGGTCTTGATGGATTTTTTCATGTCCAGCGCGAGGTGGATCAGCTCAACGCTTTCGATATTCATGCGCTCGGGCGTGTTAAAGGCGATTTGCGCGATTTGCATGTTTTCAAGGATTCGGTCGATCTCGGCGATGGGATCAACGGAATCCGGGGCCGCGTCGGGCAGATCCATGTCCGCCAGCGGGTCGGAGCCGGACATGGCGCCGGAGACCCCGGCCCCGACCGCCCGGGCGGCCTTTCGTCTGGCGGCCTCTTTGGCCCGCCGGGCCGCCTTGCGCGGGGAGCCGGCGGCGGCCTTCGGCGCGGCGGGCGCTGTGGCCATCCTCTCTTCAGGCTCCGGCTCGGGCTCCATCGTCATGGCGGGCGCCCCGGCCGTAAAATCGTCATCCACAGGCTCGGGCGCCGGATAGGAAGCGGCCTCTTCCTCCTCATCGGAGTCATCGGGGAGAAAAATGGGAGAATACCGGTCCGGCCCCCCATCCTCACCGCCGTTTTTCTTCATGGCCGCGTCCCTCATGGGCGCCCGTTCATCCTTTCGGGCGGCCATGTCGCATCCGGCCGTAAACAGAAAAAAGATCAAAGAAGCCAGCGCCCATCCAACGACATATCTAGTCCTGGTTTTCATAAGACCTCCTGTTGACGACATCGTAAAAATCCGATCTACTGCGTTCCAGCGTTTTTTTGCTCGTTCGGCATACTATAAGTATGGCCTCTCGCTCAAAAAACCACTGCGTCTTGTATATCGTATTTTTACGATATCGTCTGATCCATTTTTTACGAATTTATCCTGATCTTTAAAATGAACACCCGTCAGCCTTCTTTCACCGCGTCCCTCATATGGCTGTTTTTTTTGTCATAACGCGTCGCCTGCATCTCCGCCGCGATTCCCAGCGCGATTTCAGAGGCCGAGTTTCCGCCGATGTCAAGGCCGATGGGGGTGTAAAGGCGGGACAAATCCACGCCCGGCCCCAGGTCTTTTTTGAGCTTTCGGATCATGGCCCTGGATTTGGCCTTTGAGGCGATGACGCCGATGTAGGCGGGCGGGTCTTTTTTTTTCATCAGGCCCATTAAAATCTCGTAATCATGCTCATGGCCGTGGGTCATGACGGCCGCGAAGCTCCGGGGGCCTGTGTCCAGGGTCTCGGCGAATTCCCGGTAATCGGCCAGGACCGTTTTCACGAGGGGGTTTCGGGTTTCATCGGCGAATTCGGGCCGGTTGTCGATGAGGGTCACGCGGTAATCCAACGGCGCAAGAATCCGGCAAAGGGCGCTCCCCACATGCCCGGCGCCGAATATGACCGCATGGGCCGGGGGCCGGGACACCTCAAAATAAATCCAGACCCCTCCCCCGCATATCATGGGGGCGAGGGTCTGATCCGGGCCGGTCGGGACGCCGTCTTTTTTGTCGTCCAGGATGTATTCCTTGATCCCGGATTCGCCGGACCGGATCCGAAGCAGGCATTCCTTCCGCGCGTCCTTCTCCAGGAACCCTCCTCCCACCGTTCCAAAGGCGGCGCCGTCCTTTTCCACCAGCATTTTAAACCCCGTTTTCCCGGGGGCGGAGCCGGTGGTTTTCACCACCGTGGCAAGCGCGAAGGGCTCATTTTTTTTCCAGAGGCGATATATTTTTTCCGTGATGTCCATAAATTCAGCTCCTTACCCGGTCCGCCCATCCGGCTGATCTTCGGCGTCGGCCCGGGGCGTCCCGGCCGGGGGCGCGTCGATGTTTTCCGCTGTTTCCCCGGCCATTTCCCGGAACTCCGAAGGCGAGGGAAGGTCTTTTAAGCTGTTTAAGCCGAACACCTCCAGGAATTTCTTCGTGGTGCCGTAAATCAGCGGCCGGCCCGGGATTTCCCGGCGCCCCAGTATCCGCGCCAGCTTTTTTTCCAGAAGCGCGCGAAGCACCCCGCCGCAGTCCACGCCCCGGACATGCTCAATCTCGCTTCGCATCACGGGCTGGCGGTAGGCCACCACCGCCAGGGTCTCCAAAGCGGCCCGGCTCATGCGAAAGGCCCCGGGCTGAAGCATGCGCCGAATCCAGGCGGCGTGGTCGGGAAGGGTGCGGATCTGCCACCCCCCGGCCACCTCATGGAGACGAAAGGCCCCGTTCCGGGACTCGTATTCCACTGCCAGGGCCCCGGCCGCGTCTTTGATCTCTTTCGTGTCGGCCTGACCCATGACGATATTTTGGATCATCTCCGCCGAAAGGGGAGAGCGGGCCGTGAATAAAAGGGCCTCGATAATATTTTTAAGATTGTTCATGCGTGTAAAAAAATAGATCAAATAAAATCGTAAAAAATAAAAAATCACGGGACGGCGTCGTAAAAAGTGATGGGACGGCGTCGTAAAAAATTCGATATGCAAGGCGTGGCGTTTATTTTTAATTGAGGCAATACATGCAGTATGCCTCAATTAAAAATAAACGCTATAACGCGGCAGATCGGATTTTTTACGATGCCGTCAAATGTAAAAAAGACGAATCGCCCCGCTTTCAGGACCCTGAACCACCCGCAAAATGCCCATCTTCACCATTTCCAGAATGGCCAGAAAGGTGAGGATCATGTCTTTTCTGTCCCGCTCCCCGGAAAACATCTCATCAAAGGAGACGGACTCCCGGACCTCCAGAACATCAATGATCCGGGAAATTTTGTCTTTCAGCGACATGCCCTCGGGCGCCAGGCTCACAGGAGGCTCGTCCGGGTTTTTGTCCAGGATCTTCTGGAAGGCGTCGATCAGCTCAAAGAGCCCGATGCGGAGCATCTCCTCTCCGGCCGTCATGCCGCCCGCGCCCGCCTCCCCGAAGTCCGCGAGGGGCCGGGCAAAGGTGTCGGCGCCCAGAAGGCTTCGGGCCCCCAGCTTTTCAGCGGCGGATTTGATCCGCATGTACTCCAGAACGGGCCGGACGATCTCCATGCGGGGGTCCTCTTCCTCCTCCTCTCCCCGCCGGGGGGCCGGCGGAAGAAGGGTCCTGGATTTGATCTGGGTCAGGGTGGCGGCCATCACCAGGAAATCCCCGGCCACATCAATGTTCATGCGTTTCATCCATTCCAGGCAGTCCAGGAATTCGGCGGTGATCTTCTCAATGGGGATGTCATAGATGTCCACCTCGTTTTTTTGAATGAGGTGAACCAGAAGATCCATGGGCCCTTCGAAAATATTCTCCACCTTGACCCGGTGGCGCTCATACTCCACGCCGCCGCCTGTCACAGCTCAAGCGCGTTTCGAACATCCGCCATGGTCCGGCGCGCCTCGGCCCGGGCCTTTTCGTTTCCCTTTTCGATGATCTCATCAATCAGTTCGGGCCGGCTTTCATAGCGGCGTCTTTTTTCACGAATCGGGGCCAGGGCCTCGGCCAGGTTTTCCGCCATGATGTTTTTGCACTCCACACATCCGATTCCGGCGGCCCGGCATTTTTCGTCAATGGCCTCCACGTCCCGGGCCGGGGTGTGAAGTTTATGAAAATCAAACACGTTGCACACCTCAGGCGTTCCGGGATCGCTTTTCCGCTCTCTTTTGGGGTCCGTGATCATGCCCTTGACGGCGGAGATGATTTTTTCCGGCGGATCGGACAGGTAGATGGCGTTGCCGTAGCTCTTGCTCATCTTCCGGCGGTCGGTCCCCAGTATTTTGGGCGTCCGGGTCATGACGGCCTGGGGCTCGGGAAACACCTCGCCGTAAAGATGGTTGAACCGCCGGGCGATCTCCCGGGTGATCTCCACATGGGGAACCTGATCCACGCCCACCGGGACCCCGTGGGGCTTGTACATGAGAATGTCGGCGGCCTGAAGCACCGGGTATCCCAAAAAGCCGAAGGTGGACAGATCCTTGTTGTCAAGCTGGACGATCTGGTCCTTGTAGGTGGGGTTGCGCTCCAGCCACGGAACCGGGGTGATCATGGACAAAAGCAGGAAAAGCTCGGCGTGCTCCTGGATCCGGGACTGAACGAAAAACACGCATTTGTCCGGGGACAGGCCCGCGCTCACCCAGTCGATGATCATTTCCCGGGTGTGTTCGCGAACCTTCCCGGTGTCCTCGTAGTCGCTGGTCAGGGCGTGCCAGTCCGCCACAAAGAAAAAGCACTCGTAATCATCCTGCATTCCGATCCAGTTCTGCAAAGCCCCCAGAAGGTTCCCCAGATGCAGGGGGCCGGTGGGCCGCATGCCGCTTAAAAGCCGTTTTCGTGTGTTCATTTTGTTTGATTGAAACTCCTAAGGAAAAATTGACAAACTCGTAAAAAATGAATCAGACGGCATCGAGTGATATACAAGGCGATGTCGTCAAAAATTCAGGTTCCCAAAAAAAACCTCGCCAGCGGTTTGATAAAAAAGACCATGACTTTGAAAAAAAACCCCGGGGCCGCGATCATCAACACAATCAGAATGACCATGCCCAGTCTCTCCACGGCGAAAAAAGCCTTTCGGAGATAAAAGGGCAGCGCCACGCCCAGGATTTTGCTGCCGTCCAAGGGCGGAATGGGGATGAGGTTGAACACCGCCAGCACACAGTTGATGATGACGCTGTATTCCAGGAGCAGCAGGGCCTCCCCGTGAAAGGAGCCCCGGGAAAAGGAATCCGGTCCGAAGTAAGACAAAACCCGGTAAACGGCGCCCGACACAAAGGCCAGGGCCAGGTTGGCGGCGACGCCGGCCGCCGACACGACCACGGTTCCCAGGCGGATGTTTGAAAGCTTTGAAAAATTCACCGGGACCGGTTTGGCGTAGCCGAAAATAAAGGAAGAGCCCATCAGCCTCAGCGCCAGGGGCAGGATCACAGACCCAAAGGGATCAAGGTGCTTGAGCGGGTTGAGTGTCAGCCTTCCGGCCCGCAGGGCGGTGTCGTCCCCCATCTTCATGGCCGCGTATCCGTGGCCCGCCTCATGAACGGCCACCGCGAAAACCAGGGGAACCATCATCAGAATAATCCGGTAAAAATCAATGTGTTGAAACATGGCTTTTATCTTTTGATAAACTCGTAAAAAAGTTTGGGATGGCTAAGTTAAAAATTCGATATACAAGGCGTAGCGGTTATTTTTAATTGAGGCAATACACGTAGTATGCCTCAATTAAAAATAACCGCTGCAACACCGTAGATCGGATTTTTTACGACGCCATCATCTTTTCGCCTTTCCGGCTTTCTTGTTTCGTCTCACGACTTCTTTTTCAATCAGGGCGATCTCGTCTTTCCGGGTCTGGACGCGGCCGTCAAGCCGGGCGTCCAGGACCCGGTCCAGGATTTCCCGGTACTCCGGTCCGGGCGGAAGCCCCGCCTTTTTAATGTCTTTTCCGGCCACGGAAATGTCCACATACCGAAGCCGGGTGAAATACAGGGAGATGGCCCGTTTGATCTCATCGGTCCGGGCCGCCGCCATCATATACAGAATAATCTCCGTTCTGAAGGGAAAAAACAGCCGGCGAACGCCGCTGTTTGACCCGGGAACGCCCCGGGCCATTTCCCGAAGGCGGCGGTCCGCTTCAAAGCGATCCTCGCAAAACAGCTTTTCAAGGTCCATCGGCGCCTCGTAGCGTCGGCATATCTCCCGACAGGTCTTTTCATCGCAGTCCTTTGTGAGCGCGATGAAATAGACCGTCCACTTCATATAAGATTCTTCTAAAAAAAGCAATTCATACCATGACAAAACCTTGTGGACCGACTTGAACATCGTGGACAGAGAGTCGGTGAGCGCCACTTTTTCATCGATCACGGAAAGCAGGCCGTAATCCGCCATGCGGGAGACGGCGGGCAGGGGGTTTTCCTCCTCCAGTATCTGGCGCAGCTCGTTGAACACCCGCCTGCCGCTTAAACGTTTGAAAAAATCCATGGCCACGGCGTTTTCGATCAGCCCGGACGTGAGCTTGCCGATCTTGAATCCGAAGCGCTGCTCAAAGCGTATGGCGCGAAAGACCCGGGTGGGGTCCTCCACAAAACTTAAGTTGTGCAGGACCCGGACGGTCTTTTTCTTGATGTCCTTTCGGCCCGAGAAAAAATCAATGAGCGCCCCGAAGGCGCCGGGATTGAGCTGGATGGCCAGGGTGTTGATGGTGAAATCCCGGCGGAACAGATCCAGCTTGATGGAACTCATCCTCACCGTGGGCATGGCCGCCGGGTATTTGTAAAACTCCAGGCGGGCCGAGGCCACGTCTATTTTAAAGCCGTCCGGGAAAATAATCACGGCGGTGCCGAATTTTTTATGGGAATGGACCCGGGCGCCGGACAGCGCCGCGTATTTTCGGGCAAAGGCGATGCCGTCGCCCTCAATGACGATGTCCATGTCCTCGTTTTTTCTGAAAAGAAACAGATCCCGGACAAATCCCCCGGCCACGTAGGCGCCGAATCCCTCCCGGCGGGCGATCTCCCCTATTTTTTCCAAAACCCCTATCACCCGTTTGGACAAACGCTCTCTCATCAGGCTGGAGACGTTTCGGGAGGGCGCGCGCGTCGGCTCCCTGTGGGGGTCGGCGACACTCTCCCCGCCCGAAGACGGCTTTTTGATGAGCGTTTTCAAAAGATCCGTCCGGGTCACCACCCCCAGTATTTCCCCGTCCTCCACCACCGGCAGGATTCTTTGGTTGTGGTCGATGATCTTGTCCTGGATTTCCTTCAGTCCGGAGTCGGGCCGGACGGTCTGAATCTCCGTGCTCATGTATTCGGAGACCCGGGCGTCTCCCAGTTTGTGAAACAGCGCCTTTCCAATAACCTGACGGGTGATAATGCCCGAGAGATTGCGCCCGTCCCGGGGAAATTCGGGATCGCCGGTCACCAGAACCGCGTTGATGTTGTAGCGGGTCATGATCTCCCCGGCCTCCTCGCAGGAAAGACCCGCGCCCGCCGTGATGGCCGGGGAGGACATCATGTTCCCGGCGAGCCAGATGGCCTCGACCTCTCTTTTCAATATGTCCAGAAGCCGGATCTCCACCTCGGCCGGGGTCCTGTCCTTGATGGACGCCGCCGCCGCGAAGGGGTGCCCGCCCCCGCCCATCTCTTTCAAAGCCGTCCCCACGTCCACCTCGGGAATCCGGCTCCGGCCCACCACGTACACTTTCCGGTCCATCAGGGCGATGGCGAAGATCGCGTTGATGTTTTCCATTTTCACCATTTTCTGGACCATCCACGCGAAATCCTGGATGTAATGGTCCGAAAAAATGGAGGCGATGACAATCTCCACGCCGTTGATGACCGCGGTTTTCGAAGAATGGATCAAATCGTTGAGCACACTGACCTGGCGGGGATTGATATCGCCGGACATCAGGTCCGAAATCACGCTGAGGCTGGCCCCTTTGGAGGCCAGAAAGGCCGCGGCCTTAAAATCCTCGGCGGTGGTGGAGGAAAAGGTGAAGGAGCCCGTGTCCTCGTATATCCCCAAAGACAGCGCCGTGGCCTCCTCCGGGGAGAGGGGAAGCCCCTTTTCCCGGATGATCCCGGTCAGGATGGTCACGGTGGCCCCCACGTCCCGCTGGACCCGGTAATCCGCCCGAATGTCCCCGGGGCCTTTGGGATGGTGGTCGTAGATGTGAATCTCGATGTCTTTTTTCTCAAGGAGATACGACATCTTCCCGATCCGGGAGGCCTGGCACACATCCACCAGCACCAGGAGGCCCACGTCCAGGGAGGCGATCTCGCCGGGCGGACGCATGTTGAAGAGATAGGCCATGGAATCCACGAAAAAGTGATTCCGTTTTTTGCTGGAGTCGTGCAAAACCGCGACGGCGCCGGGGTAGAGCTTCTGGGCCGCCATCATGGAGGCCAGGGCGTCAAAATCCGCGTTGATATGGGTGGTGATGACGCATGCCCGGGAATCGGGCGCCGTCGCCGCGCCCCGGGGCGTCTGGAGGTGTGTGTTCATCATCCGCCGAAATTGGGGTTGATCATCTCGATCCGGTCCCCGGGAGAGAGCCGGGTGGTTTTGTATCGGGCGGGGAACACAAAACGCCCGTTATGCTCCACGATCAGGTCCCGGTCCCCCTCCCTGAGCCGGGCCATCAGATCGTATATGGAGAACTCCGGCGAAACCGTCTCCTCAAATCCGTTGACCACGACGCGGATATGGCCGGGGGGGTCTTGTGTCTGCGTCATTTTCCCCATTTTTTTCTCCCCGAAAACTATCAGACCCGGTCAGCGGGCGTCTTTTTCCTCTTCTTCCCGCTTTTTTTTCTTCAAAGCCATATAGACCCGCTCGCATGTCAGGGGAAGCTCGTCGAAACGGACGCCCACGGCGTCGTAAACGGCGTTTAAAATGGCCGGGATGGTGGGCATGATGGCGCCCTCCCCCACCTCCTTGGCGCCGAAAGGCCCGTTGGGCTCCTCGCTTTCCACGATGATGGTCCTGATCTCGGGCATGTCCAGGGCCGTGGGCATCTTGTACTCGGCCAGATCGCAGTTCACGACCTTGCCTTTGTCGTCGAATTTGACCTCCTCGAAAAGGGCCTCTCCCAGCCCCATGAACACCGAGCCCTCCATCTGGCCCTCCACGGAGGTGCGGTTGATGGCCCGGCCGCAGTCATGGGCGTCGGTGACGCTTTCAACGGTGATGTGGCCGGTGTCCATATCCACGCTCACCTCGGCCACCTGCGCCGAGCATCCGTAGGCCGGGGAGGTGCCCACCGCCGCGCCCTTGAACTTGCCTCCCAGCTGGGTGGGTTTGTATTTCCCGGTTCCCACGATGCTTCCTTTGGCAAGAAAGGCGATTCGGGCCGCCTCCTTGAATGTCAAGTCCCCGGACGGGTTGTCCGTCCAGCCCCGGTGCTCTTTGATGTATCGGTCCCGGATGGCCGCGAAGTCCGCCCCGGGTTTTTTAAACACGATAACGCTGTTGGCGATATCCATATCCTCCACAGGGATATCCAGCTCCGCGGAGAGCGCCTCCAGCACCTGGCTCTTGACATTTTCCGCCGCGTCCTTCACCGCCTGTCCGGTCATGAGCGTCTGCCGGCTGGAATACGCCCCCAGATCCACACCGAAATCCGTGTCTCCGGAGGCCAGGCGGACATCTTCCAGGCGAAGCCCCAGGGTTTCCGCGGCAATCATGGCAAACGCGGTGTCGGACCCCTGGCCGATCTCGGCCGAGGCGGTGTAAACCAGCGCGGTTCCCCCGTCCTCGGTGAGTTTAATGACCACCGTGCCGTGATAGGTGTCGGACCGGTAAATGGGGTATCCGGCTCCGGACACAAAAAATCCGCAGGCCACGCCGATCCCCCTGCCTTTGGGAAGAGCGTCCCTCTTCTTTTTCCAGTCGGACTGGTCCCGGATGGCCTCAACGCACTCTTTCATGCCCAGGCTGGACATGTTGAGATCGTTGCAGGTCACGTCCCCGGCCGTCATGATGTTTTTGAGCCTGAACTCAATGGGGTCCATGCCCAGCTCGTCGGCGAGCATGTCCAGCTGCTGCTCCCACGCGGCCCGGGCGATAACGCCGCCGTGCCCCCTCTGGGCGCCGCAGGCCGGCTTGTTGTTGTAAACCCGGTAGCCGTCGTATTTCATGTGGGGCATTTTGTACGGCCCGCCCAGCAGGGAGCCGGAATAATACACGGTGGCGATGCCGAAGCTGGAGTAGGCGCCGCCGTCCAGATGGCATTCGTGCTTGAGCGCCATGATGGAGCCGTCCTTTTTGACCCCGGTGGTCATTTTATGAATGAACCGGTGCCGGGCCCGGCCGAACAAAAACACCTGCTCTCTGGAATAATTCATCTTCACCGGTTTTCCCGTCCGCATGGAAAGCAGGCAGGCGGCCAGCTCCATGGGGTTGGCCGCCGCTTTGATGCCGAATCCGGCGCCCACGTAGGGCTTGATCACCCGCACCCGGCCCACGGGGATTTTCAAAACCATGGCCACGGTGCGCTGCACATAATGGGGAACCTGGGTGGAGGAATACAGGGTGAGGCGGCCGGACAGATCGTAATGGGCCAGGCATCCCTGGGGCTCGATGAACGCCGCGTCCTGACGTTTGCTTTTGAAAGTGTCCGTCCGCGTCACGTGGCATTCCTTAAGCGCCGCCTCCACGTCGCCGAACTCCTGGTGCACCTCGGCGCACAGGTTCCGGGGGTATTCCTCGTGCACCAGGGGGGCGCCTTCGGCCAGCGCCTCTTCGATGGTGAGCACGACGGGCAGCTCCTCGTAGTCCACCCGGATCCGGGACACCGCCTCCAGGGCCGCGTCCGGGTCCTCGGCGGCCACGGCCGCGATCTCGTCCCCCACATACCGGACCTTGTCCACGCAAAACAGGGTCTCATCGTACCGGGCCGGGCTGACCCCGTATTTCACGGCGCCCGCCTCTTTTGCCGTGACGATGTCCCGGACGCCCGGAACCTTCAAGGCGTCCGATATATCAACGCTTTTGATCCGGGCATGGGCCAGGGGGCTTTGGAGAAGCGCCCCGAAAAGCATTCCCGGCATGGTCATATCGTCGATGAAAACAGCGCGGCCCGAGGCCTTGTCCGGCGTGTCCACCCGGGTCGCCCGGCTGTTGATGACATTGAAGTCGCTCATGTTTTTATTCTCCTGTTCGCCTTGTAACCGGTTGGTCTTTAAGGGATTCCACCGCGTCGACAATCTTCTGATACCCGGTGCAGCGGCAGAGATTTCCGGAGATGGCCTTTCGGATCTCGCCCCGGTCCGGGTCCGGGCGCCGGTCCAGAAGGCTCTTGGCCGAAAGAATCATTCCCGGCGAGCAGAACCCGCACTGGATGGCGCCTTTTTCCACAAACGCCTTCTGAACGGGATGGAGCCCCTCGGCGGTCTCCAGGCCCTCCACGGTCACGATTCGCCGGCCCTGGGCCTGGGCGGCCAGAACCAGGCAGGAATTCACCGGCCGGCCGTCCATGATCACCGTGCACGACCCGCAGTCCCCGAGTTCGCATCCCTTCTTGGTTCCCGTGAGCCCCAGCCGGACCCGAAGCAGGTCCGCCAGGGTTTCGCTGGCCGCGGCGGCCACGTCGTATTCCTTGTCATTGACGGTTAAATGAATGAGTGTTTTCATATTTGAAATTCTCCTTGACGGCGCCGTAAAAAAAACGCGTCATATCGTTTTTTTACAAAGCCGCCTGATCCATCTTTTACGGGTTTATCCTCCCTGAAAAAACGATTAGGGTTCGCTCAAAAATTAGTTTACAATTTTGGGAGTTAAGTCGCCTGTCTGACAAGGCGTGAAAACTTGAGGCATATCGGGATATGCCGAGTTTTCATAACACAGTCAGACAGGATGAATTGGCTTCCAAAATGTAAAGTTATTTTTGAGCGAGCCCTTAGCCGCGCCTTGCCGCCTCCAGCGCCAGGGCCAGGGCCCTGCGGGTCAAAACGCCGGCCATGTCTTTTTTGTATTCGGCGCATCCCCTGAAATCATCCACAGGCATAGCGTCGCCTGCGGCGGCATGGCCCGCGCTCTCAAACAGTTTGTCGGAGACCTTTTCCCCGGTCAGGACGTTTTCCGCCGCCGGAGACCGAAGCTGGGTGGGCCCCACGCATCCCATGACCACCCGGGCCTTTCGAATCGTTTTTTCGTCGTCATCCAGAGCGATGAAGGCCGCCGCGTTGACCAGGTTGCAGTCCTGGGCCTTGCGGACGCCGATGTTCAGATACCCGGCCCCGGACCCGGCCTTCGGGATGTCCACCCATATCCGGGTCAAAATCTCATCGGGCTGGATTTCCGTCAGCCCGGGGCCTGTGAAAAAACCATCCAAAGACGCCTCCCGGACCCCCCGGACGCTTGCCAGAGACGCTTTTGAGCCGTAAACCATCAGGGAGGGGGGAAGGTCCGCCGCCGGACGGGCCGAGGCGAGGTTTCCCCCGATGGTGGCCAGGTTCCGGATCAAAGGCGACCCCAGCGCCCGGGCCCCGGCGCCCAGGGCGCCCAGGGACTCATTGATCTCGTCTGATTCGGCCAGGTCGGACACCGCGACGCAGGCCCCCAGCTTAAACACCCCGCCTGAGCGTTCCATGACTTTCAGCTCATCGAGCCTTGAAATGGACACCACATGGCCCGGCGAAACCAGCCCCTTTTTCATATTGACCATGAGGTCCGTTCCCCCGGCGATCAGTTTCGGCCGGGCCCCGCTCCCGGCCATAAGGCGGCAGGCCTCGTCCAGGGTTTGGGTTTCGGTGAAATCAAATTCAGGCAAACGCATAAGTCTCATCTCCTTGAATGAAAAGGCGCCGGGGTCAAAAGGACCGCTTCCGGAGCCGTTTGGGGCCGCCCTATTTGATCAAAGCGGCGATTTTTTTAAAGGCGTCGCCCCCGGCCTCTTTGAGCAGCTCGAAAAAAGCGGTCTCCACCGTGGTGAGGGCCGCGCCCGCGCCCCGGATCTTTTCAAGGCCGGTCTCCTTATTCAAAGAGGTCCTGGAGGAGACCGCGTCCACCGAGACTTCGGTCTCGTATCCCAGCCGGACCAGGTCCGCCGCCGTCTGATACACGCATATGTGGGTCTCGATGCCGGCCAGAAGAACCTGGCTTTTGTTCAGCGCCTTTAAGGCGGCCATGAAGGCCTCGTTTCCGCACGCGCTGAAGGTGGATTTGGGGATGGGCGGCGCGGCGGGCAGGAGCGCGTCGATTTCAGGAATCGTGGGGCCCAGTTTCTCCGGAATCTGCTCCAGACGAAGGATGGGAATTTTCAGGATGTCCATGCCCCGGATCAGGGTCTGGACGCTTTGAAACAGCGAGTCCCGGTCGCGCATAAGCCGGGCCAGTTTTCCCTGGATATCAATGATGACAAACACCAGATTGTCTTTTTCAAGCATGACGCCGACCTCTCTTTATTTGACAGAAGAGCCTTCATTCGGTACAATCAAAATCTTACACAGAGTTAAAACAGAGATAAGGCATAAAATCAAGATTTTTCGCCCCCAACGCGGGCCTTTTTTGAAATCCGCCCATTTCGTTTGAATTTTATTTCAAACGGTTGGGTTGAAACGGGGCTCGGTCGGCCGAACACGCGGGCGGGGCGGGGGAGGTCGGGCATGTCTGTCAAAAAAGCGATGGCGGCGGCCGCCGGGTTTCTGGCCCTGGCGATGGCGGCGGCTTATTTCATTCTCGCCGGCTATGACTACAACGCGCTCAAACCCAAAGTCATCCGGGCGGTGAAAAGCGCCACCGGGCGGGACCTGGCGCTGGACGGCGACATCCGGCTGGAAATCGGTCTGACGCCGAGCCTTGTGGTCGAGGGCGCGGCCTTGAAAAACCCGGGATGGGCCCGGAATCCGGACTTGGTCCGGACCCGGCGCTTTGAGGTCAAAGCGGCCCTCTGGCCCCTTTTCAAAGGCGAGGTGGAGGTCAGACGGCTCGTCATCGTGGAGCCCGAGGTGTTCATCGAAACCGGCCCCGGGGGGAAATCCAGCCTGTCCTTCGACGTCCCGGACAAAGACGCCGGGAAAGAAACCGCCAAAAAAGAAAAAGAGCCCTCCCGGCCCATGTCCCTGGTTTTCAATGATTTAAGAATCGAAAACGCCGTGGTGTCCTGGATCGGCGACGCCGGGGGCGAGGCGCTTTCCATTCGGATCGACCACGCCGCCGCCTCGGCCCAAGACGTGAATTCTCCCATCCGGATCGATTTCAAAGGGGCCTTTGAAAAAACGCCCTTCCGCTTTTCGGCCGCCACCGGCGCCTTAAAAGACCTCATGGACCCCGAAACGCCCTGGCCGGTGGATATCCGGGGCCGCGCGGGCGAAGTGGACGCCGATATATCCGGGGATATCCAAAACCCCCTGTCGGGCTCCGGGCTCAACCTGGACTTTTCTTTAAAAACGACGGACATCCGCCGGATCAAGGCCGCGGCGGACGCCATCCCCTCGGCCGCCCCCTTTGAGGCGTCTGGAAAAATCCGGGACCGGGGGCCCGGGAAATACGCCCTTTCCGGTCTTCGGCTGGCGCTGGGCGCCAACGTTCTTGAGGGCTCGGCGAGCCTCGATCTGTCCGGGAAAACGCCCTTTGTCCGGACCGACCTGAAGTCAAAGGCCGTGGACCTGGGGCCTTTTTTCCCGGGTGAAAAAATCGGGAAAAAAAGGGAGGGGAAAAACGGGGAAACCGGCGCGAAAAAGGAAGAGGCCGGACCCTGGCCCCGGACCCCTTTGCCCTTTGATGTCCTGAAAACGATCAACGCCGACATCCGCCTGGCGGTCCAAAATCTTAAAACGCCGAAAATGACCCTGGACGATTTGCGTTTCCACGGCCGTCTTCAAAACGGCGCCCTGGACATCCGGGCCTTTGACGCCCATATCGGGGGAGGCCCCGTCAAGGGGCGCCTGACCCTGACCCCGGCCAAAAAATCCGCCGACATCTCCGGGGATGTGTCCATGAAAGGGCTCGACCTGGGGGAGATGGTCAAAGGCATGGGAAGCGCCGGCGCCCTTGAGGGAAAGGCCGACATCCACATCCGCCTCAAAACCCGGGGGGAATCGGCGGCCGGGCTGGTGGAGAATCTTTCGGGAACGGCCGCGGCGACCATGCAAAACGGCCGGTTTCACAGCCGGTGGCTGCGTCTGGCGGGGACGGACTTTTCCACCGGCCTTATCAAACGTCTCAACCCGGCGGGGGAAAAGGAGGATTCGGCAAAAGTCAACTGCCTGGCCGGCGCCTTCGGCATTCAAAAGGGGGTGGCCCGGACCGAGGTCCTGCTGATGGACACGCCGAATTTCAGCGTATCCGGGGAGGGCTCCATTGATTTGAACACCCGGGGGCTGGATATGGCCTTTCATCCCCATTCCAAGGAGGGCCTAAAAATACCCGGCGCCGGGAAAATCGGCGTGGGGCTGGGCGATCTGGCCAAAACCTTCCGGGTGAAAGGGACCTGGTCCGATCCGTCTTTGACGCTGGATCCCGCCAGGACCGCCGTGGCCATCGGAAAGGCCATCGGCGGGGTGGCGCTCTTTGGTCCCGTCGGGGCCGCCGCGGCGCTTCTGACCGGGAATTCTGGGGATGAAAACCCCTGCGTCGCGTCTCTGAAAAAGGCCCGGGGCCTTCACTCCGAAAAGAAAAACGGAAATGAAAAACCATCAGGGAAGCCAAATCCCATTCGGGACGCGGCCCGGGGAGTCGGCGAGACCCTGATGAAATTCCTGGGAAAATAAAACGATCAGACGCTCAGCTCTTTTTTGAGCCAGTCTCGGACTTCCCCCTCCACCGCGAAAACGCCCTTGATGCCGCCCGCCTCTTGGGCGTATCTTTCTTTCAGGTCCAGGGGCATGTTGATTTCAGCCAGGTTCTCGGCCTCCTGGGAGTCCCGCCGGACCAGGTAAATCACGGGCTCTCCTTTCCAGGTGTTGATCACAAAATAATGGGACACGTCATCTTTGGACCGAATGACGTAACTTCCGCCGGCCCAGTTGTTTCCCCATTCCAGGTAGAGCCGAACGGCCTCTTCCGGCGTCATATTCCAGTCGATCTGGTTGATGATATCCACATCTTTTTTCAGTTCGTTTAATCCTGACATGGCTTCCTCCTGTTTCGCTTTTTATTTCGCTTTAATTTTTTATGTGTTGTCTTTATAATAAAGCAAAAACGGCGCCACAAGGCCGGAATCATTATTTCATTTGAAATCAAAGGGTTGGAATTTCGCTCCACAGGCGGGTGTGTCTCATGAGACACATGTGTCTTAAAAATAAAAAACGGTTTGGACACCCGGTCTTACACTTTTTCAAGGGCCGAAAGAATCTCAGGGCCGAATTCCCTTCGGCGCCAGGGCCTCATACCGGGAATCTTCTCCAGATCGCCGGGACCCGAGGGATCGGCCTCGGCGACGGCCGCCATGATCTTTTTGCCGCACACCAGACCCTGGGGAAGCGCCAGCTCCCCGGCCTTTCGGTCCCGCCACGCCTTTAAGGCCTCCATGCGCGAGGCCGCCCGGCGGGAGCGCCTTCGGCGGGGCTTTCTCTTCGCCGGCGCGGGATAATCGGAGGGATCGGCTTTTCGGACCCGCTCCAGCCGCCTTAATATCTCCTTTCCGTGCATGGCCGTCTGCCTCGGGCTCAGCGCGTTGAGCGCCTTGAGACGCTTCATGTCCCCGGGCATGGCCCGGGCGATTTCCAGAAGGCGGCGGTCGCTGATGATTTTAAAAAGGGGCCGGTCTTTTTTCTTTGCCGCGCTTTTTCGAAATTTCAAAAGAGACTCCAGGGCGGCCAGGGACCGGGGCTTCAGCCTCCCGGCGCCCTTGACCCCGGCAAAAAGCGGTCCCGGCTCCTTTTCCGAGCGCCGGACCCGGCTCACGGCCTCGCATTCCTCCAGGACCCACTCCAGGCGGCCCATCCGCCTCAAATCCCGTTTGAGGCTTTGGGACAGATCCACAAGATGCCCCACATCCGAGATGGCGTAGTCCAGCATCTCCGGGGGCAGCGGGCGCATGGACCAGTCTTTTTTCTGGTATTTCTTGGTGATGGAGACCCCCACCCGGGTCCTGAGCGCCGCCTCCAGGCCGGTTTCCCGGTCGCCGGCCCACATGGCCGCCACCTGGGTGTCGAACAGATGGCTCACCTCGATTTGAAAATACCGGTGAAGGCTCCGGATGTCGTAATCGGCGCCGTGGAAAATTTTCTCAATGTCCGGATCGGAAAAAAGGGGTTTGACCGGGGACATGTCCGAAAGAGCGATGGCGTCTATCAGGGCCTTTTTCCCGTTGGCCGCCATCTGTATCAGGCAGACCCTTTCCTTGAAATGGTGCATGGAATCGGCCTCCATGTCCACCGATATGGTTTTGGACCCGGCGATTTCAGCCGCGAATGTCTCCAGCTTCGACGGGGTGTCGATGATTCTGTATGGGGAATTTGTCATTTTTTTCTTGACCGCGACGCGGATTTGTCTTTATGTTGGCTTTCTTTGGCCCGCCCTTTGCTTTTACAAACACTTCAAGCAGGTGATGACAATGATCCATATAGCGCTTCCCGACGGCAATATAAAGACTTTTAACGACCCCCCCACCGGTATGGAGGTGGCGGCGAGCATTTCCCAGGGCCTGGCCCGGGACTGCGTGGCCATGAAAATCGACGGTGATATAAAGGATTTAAACGACCAGATCCACTCCGACGCCCAGGTGACCCTTTTGACCTCAAGGGACCCGGAGTCTTTGGAAATCCTTCGCCACAGCGCGGCCCATGTCATGGCCCAGGCCGTTTTGCGTCTTCGAAAAAACGCCCGGCTGGCCATCGGCCCGGCCGTCAAGGACGGTTTTTATTACGACATCGACATGGAGCCCATTTCGGAAAAAGACTTCCCGGCCATTGAGGCCGAGATGAAAAAAATCATCAAAGAAAAAATCCCCTTCGCCTCCATGAAGGTGTCCCGAGAAGAGGCCGAGTCCCTTTATAAAGACGAGCCCTACAAGCTGGAGATGGTCTCCGGGATTGGGGACGGCGACATCACCGTTTACCGGCAGGGAGACTTCTCAGACCTTTGCCGGGGCCCCCATGTGCCCCACACCGGCTGGATCAAGGCGGTGAAGCTGACCAAGGTCTCCGGGGCTTACTGGCGCGGGGACCAGGACGGCCCCCAGCTCCAGCGCGTCTATGGAACGGCCTTTTTTTCCAAAAAAGAGCTGAAACAGCGACTGGCCTTCCTTGAGGAGGCCCGAAAGCGGGACCACAAAAAAATCGGGCGGGCGCTGGATCTTTTCAGCTTCCATGAAGAGGCCCCGGGGATGCCTTTTTTTCACGCCAAAGGCGTGGATATGCTCAACGCGCTGCTGGATTTCTGGCGAAAAGAGCACCGGGCCGCCGGCTACGTGGAGACCAAAACCCCCATCGCCCTGTCCAGATCGCTGTGGGAAAAAAGCGGGCACTGGGAGAATTACCGCTCCAACATGTACGCCTTTCAGATTGAGGAGGACGACTACGCCATCAAGCCCATGAACTGCCCCGGGGGCATGATCCTTTACGGCATGAAGCCCCGGTCCCACCGGGACCTTCCCATCCGCGCCGCCGAAATCGGGCTGGTCCACCGCCATGAGCTCAGCGGCGTGCTCAACGGTCTGTTCCGGGTCCGGGCCTTCCACCAGGACGACGCCCATATTTTCATGACCCCGGACCATATCCAGGACGAAATCCTGGGGGTTCTGTCCCTCATGGAGCGCCTGTACGGCGTTTTCGGCTTAACCTTTCGCCTGGAGCTGTCCACCCGGCCCGAGAAGTCCCTGGGCAGCGACGAGCAGTGGGAAATGGCCACAAACGGCCTGGTGGCGGCCCTGGATATCTACGGCCGGGACTATGAGGTGAACGAGGGGGACGGGGCCTTTTACGGACCCAAAATCGACATTCACATCGAAGACGCCCTGAAGCGAACCTGGCAATGCGGCACCGTTCAGCTCGACATGTCGCTCCCCGAGCGCTTCGATTTGTCCTACATCGCCCCGGACAACCAGAAGCGCCGGCCCATCATGATCCACCGGGTCATTTACGGATCCATTGAGCGCTTCATGGGCATTTTGATTGAGCATTTCGCCGGGAGCTTCCCCCTGTGGCTGGCGCCGGTCCAGGCCGTTTTGCTGCCCATCAACGACGACCTGATCCCGTTCGCCGAAAAAGTCCGGGCCGAGCTGGAAAAAAACGGCCTCCGAACCCATCTGGACGACCGGACGGAAAGTCTGAACAAAAAAGTAAGAAACGCCCAGCTCATGAAAATTCCCCTGATTCTGACCCTGGGCGCGCGGGAAAAGGACGCCGGGACCGTGTCCGTCCGCACCCTCGACGGAAAGGTCCGGCATGGGGTCCCGCTGGAGTCGTTCATCAAAGCGGCGGTGGGGCATTCCGCCGAAAGGAGTCGCGATCCCTTGTCTTTCGAGGAATAGGAAGAAAGGCGGGGGCGCTTTGGCCTTGACATGACGGTTTTTTTTTCATTATGATCATTTGAAAAAAATCAAACAATACAATGAAGAGTCCATATGAGCCTCATAGAAAAAATCCTCCACGCGCGTCATCCCGCCCCGGCCATCGGGGAGGGCGACGGCGTCGCGTGGACGTCGGATATTTTCCGGTTTCTGGCGTCCATGTATGAATCCGCAGCCCGCCTGATCGCGGACATTTGCCTGTCTTTTTTTAACGGCGCCCTGAACCTGATCGTGTCCCGATACGACATTCTGCTGTTCGGGCTCGCCTGCATGGCCGCGGGCGCGCTGGCCGCCCTGGGGCTCCGGAAATTTTTTTCCCGGGGCCATGACGTCAGCTCCCCCAAATTAAAAGAAATGTCCGCCTCGGCCCTGGAACAGATCATGGCGGCCATCAAACATGAGTTCACGCATGACGATCCCTCCCGGGAATTTTTAGTTCTGCCCAGGGTCTCAAAACTGGAGCGGAAAAAAAGGGAGATTGAAAAAAAGATCACCGACCGGAAGCAGGGCCGCGTGGACGCCGAAGAAATCTCCATTCCCCGGGCCCAGACCGAGGCGAGAAAACTCGAAAACCGGATCAACCGGCTGATATACCAGCGCCGGAAAACCTATGACCGTGAAATCCGAATCGCCAAAATCGTCAACCGCCGGACGGAAAAGGTGCCCACCCTCCTGACCGGAAAACTTTCCTACGCCGACTTCAAGGGCCGGGAGGCCCGGCTGGGAATCAAAAAATTAAAAGGCCATCTTTACATCGCCCTGGACCATATTCTTCACAGGGGCCGTTTGCCCATCCGGCCAAACGATGAGATCGAGTTTGAATTAAGGCTGATCCCCAGCCCGGGAACCGTCATTGATATCCGGGAAAAGAAAATCGAGGGCCGGAAGGAATTCCCGGTGATGCGCTACAAGGCCCGCCTCACGGCGTTTCTCCCCTTAAGGTTTCCCCGGGGCCTTAAAAAGAAAGGCGCGGCCCTGGTCAAAAAACGCAACCAAAAATACCAGGCCATCGCCGAGGCGTCCCTGCATTATGTCAGCGGAGGCGACGACCGGGAACAGGCCATCCGGAATCTTTCCGTCCATCCCGAGCGGGTATCGGCCCTGATCAAGGACGCGGAGAGCGGCCGGGATTTCATCATTCTGGAAAACGCCTCGTCCAAAAACCGTCTGTTCGACTCCAGCCTGGACATCCTCACACTCATGACCACGGAAAGAGGGGCTTTAAGGATCGACATGCTGGACGCCGCCAGGGAAATCTATCACTTTGAAACCGAGCTTTACAAACCCGTCTCACGGCTTCATAAAGTGATCTCGGAATTCATCTGCCCGCTTCTGCGTCTCTGATTTTTACCGATTTCTCCCAATAAAAAAAGGCGTTTCGCCGAATGACGAAACGCCTTTGAAAACTGCGGGTGGTTGGTCTTTTTTAGATTTCTTCTTTGTCGATTTTCATCACTTTCTTGGCCTCAGGGCCCTGATCGCTTTCCGAAATCTCAAAGGTGACGCGATCGCCGTCGTCGAGGGTTTTAAAACCCTCCATCTCAATATTGGAAAAATGAACAAAAAGATCGTTTCCATCTTCCTGTTCGATGAACCCATACCCCTTTTTGTTATTAAACCATTTTACAGTTCCTTCCGCCAAAGCGCCTACCTCCTTCGTGTTAATAGTTATTGATGGCATTGGTCGATAACCCGGCAAAAGGAGAACAGCAAGATCCTTTAAAAAGCCTAACCGACCTTTCAAGATGCTTATCGGCCATTTTTTCCACAATAATATATTCTGTCTGCATGTCAAGGAAAAAATGAAAAGCGCGATGAAAAAGACGCGACGCCGCTGTCAAACGGGGCGGAAACGAAAAAAGGCCCGGCGCGGCCGGGGAAAGCGGGCGTTTTTGATTGATTGTTTCAAAGGGATATGGTAATCCTTGCCATCACGATTTTAATTTCAAAATAAAAAACAGGAAAGACCGACATGAGACATCCAACGACCATTGTGGCGGCCACCGGGAACAGGGGAAAACTGGCCGAGATCAAAAGTTTTCTGGCCGACGCGCCGGTGATTTTAAAGGGGCTCGACGATTTCCCCCCCATCCCCTCCGTGGAGGAAGACGGCGACACTTTTGATGAAAACGCCTATAAAAAGGCCTCTTTCACGGCCCGGGTCCTGGGGCTGCCCGCGCTGGCCGACGACTCAGGGCTCGTGGTGGAGGCGCTGAACGGCGCCCCGGGGGTCCTGTCCGCCCGCTACGCCGGGGAGAATCCCACCACCGAGCGCCTTTGCGCCCGGGCGCTTGAAAACATGAAGGGAAAAACCAACCGGAAAGCGGCGTTTGAGTGCGTCATTTCCATCGCCGTTCCCACCGGCCCGGCGCTCACATACGAAGGCCGGTGCGAGGGCCTTTTGACCGAGGCGCCGGCCGGGGAAAACGGATTCGGGTACGACCCGGTCTTTTTTCACGGGCCTTTGGGCAAGACCTTCGGCCAGATGACCATGGAGGAAAAGGCCGGGGTCAGCCACCGGGGACGGGCCCTGGCCGAAATCAAAAGCGAGATCGACAAAATCCTGGTCTGGATCGAGCAGAACATGCCGGTCCCGGAAACCTTTGAATGCGTGGAGAAATAAACCCGATGACACAGATGAGACAGCTGGTCGCGCAAACCCGGAGCGTGAGACGGTTCCTTCAGGACCGCAAAATCTCAATGGAGACTTTGATGGAGCTGGCGGACCTGGCCCGGCTTTGCCCGTCGGCGGCCAACCTTCAGCCATTGCGCCATGTCCTGTCCTGCGACCCCGGGATGAACGAGAAAATTTTCGCCTGCCTGGGATGGGCCGCTTATCTCAAAGACTGGCCGGGACCTGGGGAGGGGGAGCGGCCCGCCGCGTATATCGTGATAATGGGCGACTCGAAAATCGCCAACGATTACCTCGCCCACGACTGCGGAATCGCGGCCCAGACCATCCTTCTGGCCGCCGCCGAAAAGGGCCTGGGGGGATGCATGCTCGGCTCCGTGAACCGGAAAAAGCTCGCCGCCATTCTGGACGCGCCGGACGACCATCCCATCCTTCTGGTCATCGCCCTGGGAGAGCCCGGGGAAAAGGTCCGGATCGAGCCCCTGGGACCGGACGGAAACATCCGGTACCGGCGGGATGAAAACGGGGTTCACCATGTGCCCAAACGCGCTTTGGAAGACGTGGTCCTCCGGTCATACCCGTAAACACACAGCGCCGCTCAGACGGTTTTTGACGACTTTATCAAACAATGAGGGGAAAACGAATGCCGACTTTAAACCCAACCATCGACATCGCTTTGAAAATCGGGAAAATTGAAACCCGGACACAGGCCGAAAAGGCGCTCAAAGACCGCATGGACGCGGACAGTTTTGAAAAAATCAGCCGGATTCAAAACGAATTCGCCCTGGTCAAACTGGCCAACGCCGCCGTGATGTGCGGCCCGGACTCCATTTTCATCCACACGGGATCCGACCAGGACCGGGGCTTTATACGTGACCTGGCGCTTAAAAAAGGCGAGGAGGAAAAACTCGCCATGAAGGGCCACACCCTCCACTATGATCTCAAAGACGAGCAGGGCCGGATCGTGGACCGGACCTACTACATCGCGGACAAAGAGGAACAGATCAGCTCCCTGGCCCGGAGAATGGAGCGCGGCGAGGCCGCCGGGGAAGTCGGCCAAAAGATGTCCGGGATCATGGCGGGAAAAATCATGATGGCGGGATTTTACATGAGGGGGCCGGCGGGCTCGCCGGTGTCCGACCCGGCCATTGAAATCTCCAGCTCAGCCTATGTGCTCCACAGCGCCGACATCCTTTACCGAAACATCTTTTCCGAGTTCGACCGGGAGGTGGACCGGGCGGGCCACTGCTATGTGAACATCCACAGCCAGGGGGAAAACAGGCCCCAGGACCTGCCCCACGCCCGGGTTTTCATGGACCGGCGGGACCAGACCACCTACAGCCTCAACTGCACCTACGCCGGCAACACCCTTTTGCTTAAAAAGGGAAACCACCGGTTTTCCGTGGACCGCTCCGTTTACCGGGGCCGGGGACGGGAGCTGGCCGAGCATATGTTCATCACCGGCGTGCGGGGGCCCGGGGGACGGGTGTCCTGGATCACCGGGGCGGCCCCCAGCGGATGCGGCAAAACCACCACAGCCATGGCCGGGGACCATTTCCTGGGAGACGACCTGGCCCATATGTGGATCGCAGAAGACGGAACCGTCCGGTCCGTGAACCCGGAAATCGGCATTTTCGGAATCGTGGAGGACGTCAACGCCGTCGGCGACCCCATTTTGATCAAGGCTCTCAGAAACGAAGGCGCCGAGGTGATCTGGTCCAACGTCCTGGTGGACGAGGCGGGCGTCCCCCACTGGACGGGAAGCGGGGAAGAGCCCCCGGAAAAAGGCCGGAATTTCCAGGGGCCATGGGAAAGGGGCATGACCGACGAAAAAGGGGCGCGGGTTCCCATGTCCCATCCCAACGCCCGGTGCACCATCTCCGCCCGGGCGCTTGAAAACTGCTCGGAAAAGCTGGACGACCCGGACGGCGTGGAAACCCGGGTGGTCACCTACAGCGGCCGGGACAGCGACACCATGCCCCCGGTCTGGGCCGCCCGGACCCCCCGGGAAGGGGTGGCCATCGGGGCCTCCATCGTCTCCGCCGCCACGGCCACCGAGGTGGGGGCGAAAGGCGTGAAACGCGCGCCCTGGGCCAACGCCCCCTTCATCCCCGGAAGCCTCGCCGATTACATGGACGCCCAGTTTAAATTCTTTGAAAATCCCCAGATCGACGACGCCAAAAGGCCGATCCTGGCGGGGCTGAACTATTTTCTCACCGATGAGGCCAGGGGGGGATCGTCCAAAAATCTCCTGGGCGAAAAGCGGGATGTGAAGGTCTGGCTGGCGTGGCTGGAGCGGCTCGCCCATGGCGAGGTGTCCGCCATAAACACCCCCATCGGGCGCCTTCCCCTTTACGGGGATTTAAACATCCTGTTTAAAGGCCTCATCGAAAAAGACTACCCCGAAGACCTGTATGTCCGGCAGTTTTCCCTGTATATCGACCCCATCATGGCCCGGATCGATCTCCAGACCGAGGCCTACGGCAAGGAAACCGGGGTCCCGGCCGCGCTGTTTGAGGTGTATGAGACCCAGCGCCGGGAGCTTTCAGAACTCAGGAAAAAATTCGGGCCGGTGGCCTCGCCCTCCCGGCTTTTGTCCCTATCGGTTTGACAGCGCCATGTCCACCGAATAGATCAGAAGCGCGATCCATATCAGGACAAAGGCGACCATCCGGGCGAATTCAAAGGGCTCATGATAGATAAACACGGCCAGCAAAAACGTGCAGCTGGGCGTGAGATACTGGAGAAAGCCCACGGTGGACAGCCTCAGCCGCCGGGCCCCCATGGTGAACAAAAGCAGGGGCAGCCCGGTGAGCATGGCCGAGCCCACGAGCAGAAGGTCGGTCCCGGCGCCGTCCCTGAGAAAATGCCCGCCTGAATGGCTCTCCACATAGGCCATCCATACGGCGGCCGGTACAAGCAGAAGAAAGGTTTCGATGAAAAGCCCGGGGACCGAGCCCACAGCCGCCGTCTTTCGGGCCATGCCGTACAGCGCGAAGGTAAAGGCCAGCGCCAGAGACACCCAGGGAAACTTCCCGTGGTGGACGGCCAGGAAAAGGACCCCGGCCGCCGCCAGCGCGATGGAGACGATCTGGAAAACCCTCAGGCGCTCCTTTAAAAAAAACACCCCCAGAAACACGCTCACCAAAGGCGACATGTAATACCCCAGGCTGGTCTCCATCACGTGGTCGTGGTTCACCGCCCAGATATAAATCAGCCAGTTGCAGCCCACCAGAAGCGTGGTGAGCAAAAGGGTCGCCGAGATTCGGACGCTTTTAACGGCGCGCAGGATATCCCGCCGCCGTCCGGACGAGATGGCGATGAGCGGGATGAAAAACACAAACGACCAGAAAATCCGGTGGGACAGTATCTCAAAAACCGGGACATGGCCCAGCATCTTCCAGTACACCGGACTCAATCCCCATATGAGAAACCCCGCCACAGCGCACGCGGCGCCTGAAAGCCGGTCCCCGGCCTCCGGGTCTTCCCCTCCCCCGGCCCGGCTCAAACGGGCCGCCGCTGTCTTGCTCATAGTCTTTCGCCTTTTCCTTTCAAAAAAATGATGCGGCCTATAAAGGCGCTTTTTGAAAAAAATAGCAATGAAAAAGACGACAGCGTCGTAAAAAACCCGAGCCCGTTCGATCTTTTTTGCCCGCAGGCAAAAAAAGTTTAAATCTTTTTTGCCTGCGGGCAAAAAAGATCGACATGCCGAATAGCCTGCGTCAAACCGGCACAATCTCGCCCCGGACGCCGTTTTCGCCCGTGGTCAAAATCCCCACGGAGCCGCCCAGGGAGCCGGAATAGCTGCCCATGAAGGCGCCGGGGTTGAACATCAAAACGCCGTTTTTCACGTGATTGGCCGGAACATGGGAGTGGCCGTACACAATGGCGTCCACGTTTTCAAAGCTTTCCATAATCCGTTTTTCCAGGCCCTGCCTGGCTCCCCAGCCGTGGGTCAGGCCGATCCTGAATCCGTCCGCCTCCACAATCCGGCTGGGGGGAAGGGACGAGGCCGTCCCATGGGCGTCCATGTTGCCGGCCACCGCGATGACCTCCAGGTCTCCGAAGGCGTCCAGAACGGATATGGATGTCAGATCCCCGGCGTGAAGCGCCAAAGAGACGTCCTGAAACGGCCCCCGCATAAGATTCGCCAGGGCCTTATTGGGCCTGGAAAGATGCGTGTCCGATATCACCCCTATTTTCATTTTTCTCTCTCCTGTTTGATGGCGTCGTAAAAAATCCGATCTACTGCGTTGCAGCGCTTATTTTTAATTGAGGCATACTACATGTATTGCCTCAATTAAAAATAACCACTACGCCTTGTGGCTTAAATTTTAGCCTATGGAATTTTTAACTTAGCCATCCCAATCTTTTTTACGAGTTTGTCCTTTTTAACGGCGTCGCCAGGGCGCCCCGATTTTTTGATTTTTTGAAATATTTTTCCATAACACATTATTTTAAGGTCTGAAAGGCGTTTTTGACGCCCTTTACAAAGAGAGCGCCCCAAAAACATTGACAATGGGGGCCGCATGGTATTAATATTTGATCTTTTTCAAATCCCAAAAAACCAACGCGAAGACCCAAAAGGAGAAAACAATGGACAAAAAGGTCACCGTCATCGGGGCCGGAAATGTGGGGGCCACGGCGGCCCAGCGTCTGGCTGAAAAAGAATTGTGCGATGTGGTTTTGATCGACATCCTGGAAGGGACGCCCCAGGGAAAGGCCCTGGATCTCGCCGAGGCCGCTCCCATCGAAAAGCACGACGCCCACATCACCGGGGCCAACGGCTACGAGGAGTCAAAGGACTCGGACATCATCATCATCACCGCGGGCCTTCCCCGGAAACCGGGCATGAGCCGGGACGACCTCATCAGCGCCAACGCCAAAATCATGAAAAGCGTGGTGGAGCAGACCGCCAAACTGTCTCCCGAGGCCATTCTCATCATCGTGAGCAACCCCCTGGACGCCATGTGCCACGTGGCCTTTGACGTCAGCGGATTTCCCAAACATCGGGTCATCGGCATGGCCGGGGTTCTGGACTCGGCCCGGTTCCGGACCTTCATCTCCATGGAGCTGGACGTGTCGGTGGAAAACACCCACGCCTTTGTTCTGGGCGGACACGGGGACACCATGGTGCCCCTGCCCCGGTATTCCACCGTGGCCGGAATCCCCATCACCAAGCTTATCTCCAAGGAGAGAATAGACGAGCTGGTGAAAAGAACGGCCAACGGCGGCGCCGAGATCGTGGGTCTTCTCAAAACCGGCAGCGCCTACTACGCCCCGGCGTCGGCGGCGGTGGAGATGGCGGAGTCCATTTTAAAGGACAAGAAAAAAATCCTTCCCTGCGCGACCTGCCTGGAGGGCGAGTACGGAATCAACGGGCTTTTCATCGGCGTCCCGGTCAAACTGGGCTCCAAAGGCGTGGAGGAGATCATCGAGATCGATCTTCTGGACGAGGAAAAAGAGGCCCTGGGAAAATCAGCCGACGCCGTGAGAGAGCTGGTGGAGCTTTTAAAAACCCTGTGAATCCCGGAAAGCGGGCGCGGCTTGGGGGGCGATGAAAAAAATCTTCGGAAATAAGGCGGGGCTCAAGTCCAGCCAGATTCGGCGGTTTGAAAACCTTTACAGACGCCGGATCCCCCCGGAATGGCTCATCACCCCGGACATGCTCAAGGAGATGCGCGCGCTTTCCCATGAGACCGGAAGACAGATCGGGATACTGGCGGACCGGGCCGGGAAAATAAAATATGTCATCGCCGGAACCGGCTCAAAGATCGTGATTCCCGATATCAGCGAATACCGGGCCGCGCCGGGCCGGCTTAAGGGGCTTCGCTGCGTCCACACGCACATGGCTCCGGAGCCTTTGACCCGGGACGACTTGACCGATCTGGCCCTTTTGAGGCTGGACATGATGGCCGCCGCCGACATGGACCGCCACGGGGGCCCGGGCCGGGTCCATGTGGCCCACATCATCCCGGAGGCGTCCGGAGACAGTCTGCCGTGCCGGGTTCTGGACCCCCTGGATCCCTGGGATATGGACATCGGGTGCCTGGAGATGATCCGGGCCATCGAATCCGAGCTGGCCCGGTCCCGGGTCTTTCATGACGCCTCCGGAAAAGAGCGGGCCATTCTCATCAACGCCGCGCCGCGCTCCAGGGCCCTCGCCGAAACCTCCCTGGACGAGCTGGCGGCGCTGGCCGGCGCCAGCGGCATTGAAGTGGCGGCCCGGGTCATTCAGCGTCGGAAAAAGGCGGACCCCAAATTCGTCATCGGCCCCGGGAAACTCCAGGAGACCACCATCACCGCCCTTTCAAAGGGGGCGTCTTTGATGATCTTCGACCAGGAGTTGACCCCTTCCCAGGCCCGGTCCATCGGCGATGTGATCGAGCTGAAGGTCATCGACCGAACCCAGCTCATCCTGGACATATTCGCCCGCCGGGCCCGTTCCAGGGAAGGAAAAATACAGGTGGAGCTGGCCCAGCTCCAGTACCTTCTGCCCCGCCTGGCCGTTAAAAACACGGCCATGTCCCGCCTCACCGGCGGCATCGGGGGCCGGGGGCCCGGGGAGACCAAGCTGGAGATCAACCGGAGGCGGGCCCGGGAAAAAATTCGGCGCCTGAAAAAAGACCTGTCCCGGGTCACGCGCCGGCGGGCCCGGCAGAAATCCAAAAGGGAAAAAAAACAGATCCCCACGATTTCCATCGTCGGCTACACCAACGCCGGGAAATCCACCCTTTTAAACACCCTGACCCGTAGCTCGGTCCGGGTCGAGGACCAGGTGTTCGCCACCCTGGACCCCTCCAGCAGGCGCCTGAGGTTCCCCCGGGAAACGGAGGTCATCATCACGGACACGGTGGGATTCATCCGGGATCTGCCCAAAGACCTGGCCGAGGCGTTTCGCTCCACCATTGAGGAAATGGAAAACGCGAATCTTCTGCTCCATGTCATCGACATCAGCGCCCCGGAGCATTTGGAGCAGATGGAGTCGGTGGAAAAAATACTGGCGGATTTCAACCTTCACCGCATCCCCGCCATTCGCGCGCTGAACAAAAAAGACCGGATTTGCCCGGAAAAAGCGGCCGGGATCGAGAAAAAACTGTCCGGCGTCGCCATTTCCGCCCGAAACGCCGCCACCCTGGCGCCGCTGATTTCGGAAATGGAAAAGGCCGTGGACCGGATTTCCAAAAACCAAGGGCGCCAGGCATCCAGCGAGTATGATGAACATCCTTCTGACCAACGATGACGGAATCTTTTCCAGGGGGCTGTGGTCCCTTTACGACCAGTTTTCAAAGCGCCACGACGTCACTGTGGCGGCCCCGGACCGGGAGCGCAGCGCCGTGGGGCACGGCATCACCCTGAGGCGTCCCCTTTCGGCCGAAAAGGTGGATATCGGAGACGGCCGATCCGGATACGCCATCAACGGAACCCCGGCGGACTCGGTGAAGATCGGAATCCGGGAAATACTGGGCCGAAGGCCGAATTTCGTCATATCCGGAATCAACCCGGGCCCCAACACAGGGGTGAACATCCACTATTCCGGCACCGTGGCCGCGGCCCGGGAGGCGGCCCTTTTCGGCGCCAAAGCCATCTCAGTGTCCATCAACGCCCGCGAGCCGTCGCGATGGGCCGACGCGGCCCGCTTCATTGAGGAGCTGGCGGTCCTGTGGGCCGACAAATCCCTGCCCTTCGGCACGTTTTTAAACGTCAACATTCCCGACGTCCCCCTTGAAAGCGTCCGGGGCGTGAAGGTCTCCCGGCAGGGCCTGATCGACTTGATGGACATTCCGGCGGCGAGCGCCAAACTTCAGAAAAACACGGCGTCGGAAAAAGACCCCAAGAATCTCATGTACGGACCCGGGGACGACGGCGCCGTTTTAAACGACAACTGCATCTCCATCACCCCCATCAAATGTGATTCCACGGACCACGATGTCTTTGAAGGCATTCAGACATGGGGCTTTATGGAAAAAAAACCCGCTCATGGAGGAGCCGCATGACCCAGACCATCTATGACCAAATGACTGAAAAAATCATGCTCACCGGGTCCAAAATCATCCCGGAAATTTTTAAAATGCTGGCGGATGAAGACGAGGCGGCGCTTTTGATGGCCATGCCCGGAACCCCGGAACAGCTGGCTGAAAAAACCCAAAAACCCCTTGAGGCGGTTGAGGCCATGTGCCGGGACCTTTATCGGAAGGGCGCGGCCTTCAAATCCTTTAAAGGCGGGGAAACCGGGTACAAAATGGCCCGGGACCCCATCCAGTTTCATGATGGAACCATCCTGTGGCCCGAGGCCCCCCCAAAATTTCTTGACCTGTGGCAGACATTCATGGAGAAGGAATGGCCGGACTTCGCGCGCCTGGCGGCCCAGTTTTTCCCCCGGCCGGTCACCCGGGTGGTTCCGGTGGGAAAATCCATTGATTCCGGAAAACAGCGGATACTCGACGCCGACAGCGTGGACAAAATCATCGAAACCGCCGACGCCCTGGCCGTGACCCGGTGCACGTGCCGGGTCATCGCCCATAAATGCGACAAACCGCTGGAGGTCTGCCTCCAGGTGAACAACGCGGCCCGCTACACCCTGGACCGGGGCACGGGCCGGGAAATTTCCAAATCCGAGGCCCTGGACATTTTAAGGCGGTGCGAGGAGGAGGGGCTGGTCCATGTGACCATGAACAAGGCCCATGTGGGGCATTTTATCTGCAACTGCTGCGAATGCTGCTGCCAGGCCATGCCCCTGGTCATTTCCGAGGGGCTGGCCATCTGCGATCCCAGCCGGTACCGGGCCGAAATCGACCCCGCCGCCTGCCAGCTTTGCGGGACATGCCAGGACCGGTGCATGTTCAACGCCATCGTCGAATCCCGGACCGACACCGGGGAGGCCGCCATGAAGGCGGACCCGGACAAGTGCATGGGATGCGGCCTGTGCCACACCGCCTGCCCGGAGGGAGCCGTCTCCCTCGTGGAGACCCGGGCCGGGGATTTCATACCGGTTTAAAGGAGACGCCCCCATGTCCCATTCCCACAGCCACAGCCATGACCACAACAGCGAAGGAAATCACAACAAAGCCTTTGCCGTGGGCGTGTCTTTGAACCTCGTGTTCGTGTTCATCGAGGCGTTTTACGGGATCGCCTCGAACTCCCTGGCCCTTCTGGCGGACGCCGGGCACAACTTGAGCGATGTGCTGGCCCTGCTTCTGGCCTGGACGGCCAGCCTTCTGGCGTCCCGGGGCCCCACGGAAAAAAGAACCTACGGGTTTAAAAAAACCACCATATTCGCCTCTCTGGCCAGCGCCATTATGCTGCTCACGGCCCTGGGGGGGATCGCCTTTGAGTCCTTCGGCCGCTTTTCCGATCCCCGGCCCCCGGACGGCGTGACCGTGATCGTGGTGGCCGCCGTGGGAGTGGTCGTCAACACCGCCACCGCCCTGCTCTTTGTCTCCGGAAAGAAACACGACTTAAACATCAAAGCCGCCTTTTTTCACATGGCGGCGGACGCCGGCGTGTCTTTGGGGGTTGTGGCCGCCGGCGCGGGCATGATCATGACCGGGGCGCTGTGGCTGGATCCGGTCATCAGCCTTTTAATCGCGGCGGTGATCCTGTTCGGGACCTGGGGGCTTTTGCGGGACTCTTTTAATCTTCTCATGGACGCGGTTCCCCGGCACATCGACGCGGCGGGCATCAAAGGCTACCTGTCCGGAATCCGGGATGTCTTAGGCGTCCACGATCTCCATATCTGGGCGCTGAGCGCCACGGAAACCGCCCTCACGGCGCACCTGGTCACCGCCAACCCCCAAATCGACAATGAGCTTCTGTGGGAGGCCCAGCGCCGCCTCCGCGACGATTTCGGCGTCAAGCACGCCACCTTGCAGGTGGAGAAAGAAGACCCCCAAACCCGATGCATGCTCAATCCCCGGGACTGCCGGTGAAAAGCCGGGAGGACCATCCGGGCCTCCCCAAAACGGGAATCATGGCCGACAGCCACGGCGACGCCGGGGCCATTGAGGCCGCCGCCCGGTTTTTAAAAAAACTCGGCTGCGGCCCCCTTTTCCACCTGGGGGATATCTGCGACTCCCTGCGCCCGGAGACCGCCGGGCCTTGCGTGGAGCGGGTCCGGGCCCGGAATATACGGGCCGTCAAGGGAAACAACGACCACATCCTTGCTTTGAACATGAAAGGCCGTCTTCGCCCGGGGGAGCCCCCGGGAGTTGTGGAATACTTAAACGCGCTTCCCCAGACCCTGACCTTTCATCACGCTGTTTTTTGCCACTCCCTTCCCTTTGAGCGGGAGATGGGGGCCTCGGCCATGACCGGGATACTGGGCCCCGGCGAGGCGGCGCGGTTTTTCAAAAGGCGGCCGGGAGCCATCCTGTTCAGGGGCCACAGCCATGCGCCCGGCGTCCTGTTTCAAAAAGACGGCGTTGTCCGGGAAAAATCGATTTCACAGGGCCGGGAAACGGACCTCAAGGAAAAAATCCCGTGCGTGGTCACCTGCGGGGCCCTGTCCCAGGGGCTTTGCATGGTCTGGCATCCCGGGGAAAACCGCCTGTCATGCCATGCCTTTGCATGACGCGGGGAAAGCCTTTTCACTGGTTTCCAAAACCGTTCTGGCCCCCGCAATCGGGACATTCCCACGTGATCCCGTTGCAGGACATGCCCCACACGTTCTCATCCATACACACCTGGCATATGCTGAACCCGCATCGGCATCGCCAGCAGAACGGGGGGGCGGCCTCCCCGCAGCAATGGCATCCGGAGGCCCGGGCCGCCCTTCGTTTTTGCCGGTACGCGCCCCGGCGCGTTTGTCGGGGCGCTGTTTTTTTCTCGCTGTGGTCTTGTCTCATATTTTTTCCAAAGCGTTTTGTTTCCGTTTTCTCAATTCCGACACCGCCCCGGCCATGTCGGGAGGCATGGAGGACTCAAAAAAAAGGGGGCGCATGCTCCGGGGATGTTTCAAAGAAATCCGCCAGGCGTGAAGCATCTGTCTTTCAAACCGGGGCATCCCCGGGACGCCTTTTTTCCCGATTCGCCCCCCGTATGTTAAATCCCCGGCCACCGGATGGCCCATGGCGGCGCAGTGAACCCGTATCTGATGGGTCCGGCCGGTTTTTAAATCCACCTCGAGAAGCGAGAGGCCGGGAAAAATCTCCCGGACCTTCCAGAGTGTCAGGGCCTTGCGGGGTCTTCGGCTGACCACGGACATCTTTTTTCGGTCCACCGGATGTCTCCCGATGGGAAGCGATATCTCCCCGGACGCGGTTTTCACCTCATGAAGCGCCAGCGCCAGGTAAGTTTTTTTCACCTCCCGTTCTTTGAACTGCCGGGAAAGGCCCTCATGGGCCAAAGAATTCTTGGCCGCCACCATCACCCCCGATGTGTCCTTGTCCAGCCGGTGGACAATGCCGGGCCGCCGGGCCCCGCCGATGTTAAAAATTCCCGGGAAGCGGTGCAAAAGGGCGTTGGCCAGGGTGCCCGAGGGATGGCCGGGGGCCGGATGGGTCACCATGCCGGCGGGTTTTTGGATGGCCAGAATATCGTCGTCCTCATACATCACATCAATGGGAATGGGCTCTGGATGAAAGACGGGGACGTCGGGAGCCGGGACATGAATCCGGATATGGTCCCCTTCCCTGACCCGTCGTCCGGATTTTGCGACGCCGCCGTTCAGGGTGATGTTCCCGTTTTTAATCAGCGCGGAGGCAAAGCTTCGGGAGACGCCGATGCCCGCCTCACAAACCGCGAGGTCGAGCCGCTTTCCGGAATCGGAAGGGCCGATCTTGATGTGGAAGGATTCCAAGATGTTCAATGAGTCGTTGGGGGACATGGCCGCATGATTTTGAAGGGCCGGCGGGAGGGTCGATTGACGCCCGGTTTCTTGTTACTTGTCAACCTTTTCAACGGCGTCCTCTCCGGGGGCGGCGTCGGAATCCGCCTGTTTTTCCTCCACAAAAAAGGATTCAATTTCCTCTAAAATTTCTTTTTCATCCATGTTCCGGGCCGTGGAAAGCTCCTTCACCAAAAGAATCTGCGCCGTGTCATACAGCTTGCGCTCTCCGAAGGACAAATCCTTGGTGAGCTTTAAAATGGACAGATCCCTGAAGACCTCGGCCACATCGTACAGCGAGCCCTTTCTGATCTTGTCCATGTAATCCCGGTAGCGTCGGTTCCATGTCTGGGTTTCGGACGAGGACTGCCGGCGGGAGCGGATGACGTCATACACTTTGGGGATGTCTTTTTCGTCTATGATATCCCGGAGACCCACCGATTCCACGTTCCAGGTGGGAATCATGATCACCATCCCGTTGTCCAGCACTTTCATGATATAAAAATCATGTCTCTCGCCATTGACCACTTTGCTTTCAATGGCCTCTATGACGCCGACGCCGTGCGCGGGATAAACCGCGAGGCTTCCCACCTGAAACGTCCGCGTCTCTTTGCTTCCGGCGTCCGGTTCTTCCTGTGTTGATTTATCCGTCATTCAAACTCCAGACCATAAAGGTTTCGGTTGGTTTTTTTTGAAAAAAGCCTCTCATGAAACCTCTGTATAGCGCCTATGCGCCCAACAATCAATAAAAAAAGGATTGGCGTTTAAAACGCCAATCCTTTTTTTTGGCTTCGATGTCGTTCAATCGATCTGAGCGCGTTTAGGGCCCGCTACATAAGAAACGGAACCAGAAGCAGCGCCACAACGTTCAGAATCTTGATCATCGGGTTGACGGCCGGTCCGGCGGTGTCCTTGTAAGGATCGCCTACGGTGTCGCCGGTGACGGCGGCTTTATGGGCCTCGCCGCCCTTTCCGCCCAGATTTCCGTCTTCAATGTATTTCTTGGCGTTGTCCCACGCGGCTCCGCCCGTGGTCATGGAAATGGCCACGAAAACGCCGGTGATGATGCTTCCGATGAGCAGTCCGCCCAGGGCGATTTTGCCGAGGAAGACGCCCACGATGACCGGGGCCACGACCGGCAGAAGCGCCGGAACCATCATCTCTTTCAACGCGAACCTGGTGACGATGTCCACGCATTTTCCGTAATCCGGTTTCCCGGTTCCTTCCATGATCCCGGGGATCTCTCTGAACTGGCGTCTCACCTCGTCCACCACGGCGGCGCCCGCTCTTCCAACCGCGCTCATGGCGATGGAGGCGAACAGGTAGGGCAGAAGCCCGCCGATGAACAGGCCGATGATGACGTTCACGTCGCTGAGGTCAAATTTGAGGTCCCCTGATCCGCCATGAATCGCGAATTCCTGGGTGTAGGCGGCGAAAAGAACCAGCGCGGCCAAACCGGCGGAGCCGATGGCGTATCCCTTGGTGACGGCCTTGGTGGTGTTTCCAACGGCGTCGAGAGGATCGGTGACGTTTCGAACGCTTTCATCCATTTCGGCCATTTCGGCGATTCCGCCGGCGTTGTCCGTGATGGGTCCGTAGGCGTCAATGGCGATGACCATTCCCGTCATGGACAGCATGGACATGGCGGCCATGGCGATTCCGTAAAGTCCGGCGAATTTAAACGCCAGGCCGATGGCGACGCAGATGGCCAGAACAGGCAGGGCCGTGGACTGCATGCTGACGGCCAGACCCGCGATGATGTTGGTGCCGTGTCCGGTGGTGGAGGCTTCGGCGATCATCTTAACCGGTTTGCGAAGGCCGGTGTAGTATTCCGTGATGATGACGATCAAAACGGTCAGAACAAGGCCGATGAGGGTGGAGTAGTAAATGCTCATGGCGCTGAGGCCGCCGATTCCCACCGCCATATTGGCGCATGCGAAATAAAACGCGATGGCCGCGATGATGGCCGCTCCGAACATGCCTTTGTACAGGGCGCCCATGATGTATCCGCCGCTTCCCAGTCTGACAAAGAAAGCCGCGATGATGGAGGCCACGATGGAGATGGCGCCGAGCACCAGGGGAAACTCAGTGGCGATGATGGCTCCGGGGAAAAGAAGATTTCCCAGCAGCATGGCCGCCACGGCGGTGACCGCGTAGGTCTCAAAAAGGTCCGCCGCCATTCCGGCGCAGTCGCCGACATTGTCGCCGACGTTGTCCGCGATCACGGCCGGGTTTCTCGGGTCGTCCTCAGGGATTCCGGCCTCGACTTTGCCCACGAGGTCGGCGCCCACGTCCGCGCCCTTGGTGAAGATTCCGCCGCCGAGACGGGCGAAAATGGAAATAAGGCTTCCGCCGAATCCCAGGGCCACGAGGGCGATGACGGCGTCTCTGACCGGCACTCCGCTTGCGATGAGGAGGGTGTAAAATCCGGCGACGGCTGTCAGAGCCAGGCCGGCCACGATCATGCCGGTGACCGATCCGCCCTTAAAGGCCATGGAAAGACCCGCGGCAAGACCGTCTTTGGCGGCTTCAGCGGTTCTCACATTGGCGATAACCGAAACCCGCATCCCGATGTAGCCCGCGAGAAAAGAGGCGACGGCGCCGACGGCGAATCCGATGGCGGTGGTCAGGTTCAGGGCGAACACGATGATGACGAACAGAATCACCCCGGTGATGCCCATGCTTTTGAGCTGGCGGTTCAGATACGCGATGGCCCCTTCCTTGATGGCGTCGGCGATCTCGTTCATTCTTTCGTTTCCGGAAGGCGCTTTTTTGACGACACCCGCGATGATAATCGAGTAGATTACGCCCACCACTCCAACCAACGTGCAAATTAATGGTATTTGATAGTCCATTCCTTCCTCCATGATAAAAATTTAGGGTTCGCTTAAAAACCGGTTTGCGATTTTGAGCGACCCCTCAGCTTTGGGCGACGAATCTTTGACCGTTGAATCGATTCATCGCCGTCTTTGCGCCTTCCGTGATGACAGCGGCCACAGCGTCCCGCGAGCCTTCGATGATCGCGTCCAGATTTCGGCTCTCTTCACCCGAAAATTTTCCCAGGACATAATCCGAAACGTCCATGCGCGGCGGCGGTCGTCCAATCCCCGCGCGGACCCGTGTGAAACTGTCGTCCCCAAAGACATCTATCAGTGATTTTAATCCGTTGTGACCTCCATGCCCCCCTTTCTCTTTTATTTTGATTGTTCCGAAATCCAAGTCTATGTCATCATGAACAATGATAATGTCCCCAGCGGCCACGCCGAAATAACGGGCCAGGCCCAGAACCGGGCCGCCGCTTCGATTCATAAATGAGCGGGGCTGGGCGATGATGGCGTCAATCCCATCGATTTTGCCCTTTCCAAAACGGGCGTCGAACTTGTTTTTGGTGATGGCGATGGAAAAAAACTCACCCAGGGCCTCCGTCGCCATGAACCCGATATTGTGCCGGGTTTTTGCGTATCGCCGGCCCGGATTCCCCAGGCCCGCCACCAGACGCGCGGTCATGGGCCCCCGGGCGGCCGCCGTCTGAAAAAAGACATCACTCCTCGTCCGTCTCCTCCTGGTCCTCTTCCTCTTCGCCCTCGATCTCTTCGCCTTCCTCTTCCTCGTCCGGGACCTCCTCCTCTTCGACCTTCGGACTCAGAACCGTGACGATCGTGTAATTCACATCCGACACGATCTCCACGCCGTCGGGAAGCTCAATCTCCTGAACATGAAGGGAATCCCCCACAGTCATTTCCGTGACATTCACCTCAATGACCTCCGGCATCTCAAGGGGCAGGCACAGCAGCTCCACCTCCCGGCGGATCAGCTGCAAAATGCCTCCCATCTCCACGCCGACGCAAGCGCCCACAGTGGCCACCGGCACCTTGACTTTCATCTTCTTTTTCACATCAAAGGCGTAAAAATCGATGTGCAGGGCCTTTCTTGTCAGGGGATGACGCTGCAATTCCTTGATCATCACCTGTTTGGATTCCCCGTTTTCCATCACCAGATTCAAAAGAGTCTGGCCGGAGCCGCCGGCCCGGAGCACATCCTCAAATTCGGCGGTTTCAACGGAAAGGGGGGCGTTTTCAGTGGAAGGGCCATAGAGAATGGCGGGAATGCGCCCCTCATTTCTTAAAGCGCCGGGGGATGACCCGTCTCCAGCTGTTCGCCCGGCGACTTTCAAATCAATCAAATTCAAAATGTTTCCTCCAAAAAACCAAAAAAACCTTCATTTTAAACAAAAAGCGAGGTGACCGAATCGCCCTTATGACTGCGGACAATGGCCTCCCCCACAAGCTCGGCGATGGAAAGCGCGTCTATTTTACCGCACTCCCGGGCCTTTTTTTGAAGCGGGATGGTGTCGGTCACCAGCACGCTGCTGATTCCGGAATTCGTGATTCGCTCCACCGCTTTTCCCGACAAAACAGGATGGGAACAGCAGGCGTGAACCTCCCGGGCCCCTTTTTTCAAAAGGGCGCCGGCGGCCTCGGTCAAAGTGCCGCCGGTGTCGATCATGTCATCCAGTATGATGGCGATTTTTCCGGCCACATCGCCGATCACGGCCATGGCCTTGGCCTCGTTGGGGGCCTCCCGCCGCTTGTCCACAATGGCCAGGCCCGCCCCGAGACGTTTGGCGAAGGCCCGGGCCCGCTCCACGCCGCCGGCGTCCGGGGAGACGATCACGGCGTCGGGGTCGAAATTCTCTTTTATATGAGAGATCAGAACCGGGGCCGCGAAAAGATTGTCCACCGGGATATTGAAAAAACCCTGGATCTGGCCGGCGTGAAGGTCCATGGTGATCATGCGGCGGGCGCCCGCCGTCTCCAGAAGGTCCGCCACTATTTTGGCGCTGATGGGAACCCGGGGGGCCACCTTTTTGTCCTGGCGGGCGTAGCCGTAATAAGGCATGACGGCGGTGATCCGGCTCGCCGAAGAGCGCCTGAACGCGTCGATCATCAAAAGAAGCTCCATCAGGTGGTCATTGACCGGCGAGCAGGTGGACTGGATGACGAACACGTCCTTTTTTCGGACATTTTCATCAATTTCGATTTGGATCTCGCCGTCGCTGAAGGAGCCGACCTTGGCGGCGGCCAGGGGCATGTCCAGATAACGGCACACGGCTTCCGCCAGCGTCCGGTTGGAATTTCCGGAAAAAACCACTATTTCATTCATGTGAATTCATCGCCTTATTTTCATGCGGCCCCGCGAAACCCCGTGAACAAAGGGGGGGACATGCCCGCGTCATGTGGCTGGGGCGGGAGGATTCGAACCTCCGAATGCAGGAACCAAAATCCTGTGTCTTGCCACTTGACGACGCCCCATTTCGTTGTCCGCCGGGCTTTTCGCGCCGGCCCGGCCTCCCGTTCACGTCAGCATTTCAGCCGCGAACAGTTTCCAGTGATCATTTTTTTTCGAGATGGAATCAAAGGCGGCCCTCAGCGACGGCCGGTCCCTGAAAAGCCCAAACACACAACTCCCGCTTCCCGACATCAGCGTCCCTGAGGCCCCGCCGCGCGACAACGCGTTTTTCATCGCGAATATTTCGGGACGCAACGCCCCGGCGACGGCCTCAAGATCGTTCCGCAGGTCATGCTCGGCATTAAACCATCCATCTTTCACACAAAAAGAACATTTAACTTTTTGTTCCCGCTTTGTCAATCCCAAATTCAGTTTTTTAAAAATCATGGCGGTGGACAGGGAGAATCCCGGGAAAATGACCAGAACATGCCGCCCTGAAAATCGATGAAACGCCTGGAGCCTCTCCCCGATCCCGGTGGCCAAAGCCGGTTTTGAACGGATAAAAAAAGGCGCGTCCGCCCCGATGGCCGCGGCCATTTCCATCATCCCGGGCATGGAGAACGGGCGGCCGTAAAAATCGTTCAGGGCCGACAGGACGCGGGCCGCGTTTCCGCTGCCGCCCCCCAGACCGCCTCCCGAGGGAATGGTCTTGGAAATGGAGACGGCGACCCCCCTCCCCTTAAGGCCCGTTTTTAAAAACGCCCGCTCGAAAAAAAGGCGGGCGGCTTTAAACGCGATGTTCCCCGGGCCGTCCGGAACATCCGGGGCGTCGCATTCCACAGAGATGTCGCGGGCGCCGAAGTCCAGGGATATCCGGTCGTAAATCCCGATGGGGCACATGAGCGAGACCAGGCTGTGATAGCCGTCCGGGCGTTTGCCCAAAACCTTGAGAAACAAATTGATTTTGGCGCAAGATCGCGTCTCCATATGGCTTTTCGCGTCCCCCTCTTAGAACGTGAGGGGAATGACCCGGAACCCTTCGTTGGCCCTCATGATGAAAAAATGGGCGGTGTCCCCCTTTTTATACCGGGACACGGCCTTCCGGTAATCGTCCGCCGTTCGAATCCGCCGGTGGTCGATCTCCCTTATGATGTCCCGGGGAAGGATTCCCGCCTTTTCCCCTTTGCTTCCCTCCTCAACGCCGGTGACGATCACGCCCTCATCCGGGCTGACGCCGAGCCTTTCGGCCACCTCCGGGGTGATCCCGGCCACCCGGACGCCGATCTCATCCTCGTAGTCGTCGCCGTTTTTATGAGACGAAAGTTTCGACTCCTGCCGCTTGGCGATCTTGACATCAAAAGAGCGGACCTTGCCTTCCCGAAGGACCTTGAGCCTGATCCGGTCTCCCACTCCGATATCCGCGATCATCCCGGTGAGTTCCCGGACCGTTTTGACTTTTTTGCCGTCCACCGCGATGATGATGTCCCCGGGACGGATTCCCGCCGCGTCGGCGGGGTCGCCCTCAAAGACATTGATCACCAGGGCGCCCTCCTTGTTCTTCACGCCGTGATACCGGGCCATCTCCTCCGTGAGATCCTGGATGGAGACCCCCAGCCAGCCCCGGGTGACCTCGCCCTTGCTCTTGAGCTGGGTGATAATTTTTCTGGCCAGATTCACCGGTATGGCAAAACCGATGCCCTGCCCGCCGGCCACGATCATGGTGTTGATGCCCACCACCTTGCCCTCCATGTTGATCAAAGGGCCGCCGCTGTTTCCCGGGTTGATGGAGGCGTCGGTCTGGATAAAATCGGTGTAGGGGCCTCCGCCCACCTGGTTCCGGCCCTTGGCGCTGACAATGCCGGCGGTGACGGTGTGGCCCAGTCCGAAGGGATTCCCGATGGCCACCACCCACTGCCCCACCTTCAGGGAGTCGGAATCACCCATTTCGGCCACGGAAAAATTCTGGCCGGACTTGGCTTTGATCAGGGCCAGATCCGTCCCCGGGTCCCGGCCCACGATCTCGGCGTCATACTCCTGTTCATTCCGGAGGATAATTTTGATGTCGTCCGCGTTTTCAATGACGTGGTTGTTGGTGACGATATAGCCTTCTTTGTCGATGATGAAACCGGAGCCCAGGCTTTTTTGTCTGAAGTCCCGGGGTTTGTCCCGGCCGAAAAAGCGGTCGAAAAAATCCCTGGAAAAATCATCATCGCCAAAAGGCCGCATCCTGAAATTCTTGAAAACCCGCCCCCCTCCCTTGACGATTTTCTCGGTCCGGATGTTGACCACCGCCGGGCTGATCTTGTCCGCCAGATCGCTGAAATTCTCAGGCGCGTAGGCGGCGCCGGCCTGGGAAGAAAGGCCGGGGAGCCCGCCGGCCAGTATGAGCGCGGCCGCGAGCATGCCCGCGAAAACCGGCGCAAGCTTTAAACGTTTTGTTCTCTGGATCGCATCTTTCATCACAGCGCCTCCTCCAATCGCCCGGCGTCCGCCAAAGGGCCTCAGCCGGCGCTTTTCACATACATAATTCTTAAATCGTACAGAATATTTTTGATCATATCGGCCTCGTTCGCCGATAAATTTCCCCGGGTCTTCTCCTCCAGCATGGACAAAATATCGATGGTCTGTTTGGCCATGGGAAGATTTTTGTCTTTTTTCATGGTGGACGGGTCCTCCAGCATTCCCATATGAACCAAAGCGGAGGTGTTTAAGGAAAAAATAAAGGTGGAAAAATTGATCTCCGGAAGCTGAAAGTCCGGCTCCCCCTCCCCGGCCTTATGGCCGGGGGAGCTGGAGTCTGATCCTTCCCCGCCTTTTTTTTCGTCTCTTTTTTCATCCGGGATGACAAAATCCTGGGTGTCCGTTGACATGGCGCGTCTCCTTCTCCACCTAAAAGTCCAGAAGCATGGCCGATTTCACCGCGGGCAGATCCTGGAGCTGTTTGAGCACATCGTCGGGGATGGGGGTGTCCGCGCTTAAGAAAATAATGTTGCGCTCCCCTTCCCGGTCCTGGCCCACCTGCATCCGGCCGATGTTGATGTTGTTTTTGCCCATGCAGGCGCCGATCTCGCCGATGGCCCCGGGCCGGTCGTGGTTGTAGATCAGGGCCAGATGCCCCTCGGGCACCATCTCGAGCCTGAAGGAGTTGATGCGGACCACCCGCGCCTCCTTTTTGCCGTACACGGTTCCGCTCACGGTGTTGGACGCCTCGTCGGAGGACGCCTTCACGGTGACCAGGTTGATGTATTCCTCGGACTCGGGGCTGGTGGACTCGGTGATCTTGATGCCCCTTTCCTTGGCCAGAACCAGGGCGTTGACGAAGTTCACGTCATCCTTCACGGCCGGGGCCAGAATGTCTTTCAAGACCGCCGATGAGACCGGGGTCAGATCCATGTCCTGGAAATCGCCCTTGTATTCAATGGAGACCTCTTTGACGGCCCCCGGGGTAAGACGGGCCTGAAGGGCGCCGATCATGCCGCCGAGAGAGATGAACGGCCCCAGGCTTTCAAGCAGGTCCCCGGTCACCGAGGGCGTGTTCACGGCGTTCACCACGGTACCGGTGGTCAGGTAATCGATGATCTGGTCGGCCACCGCCACCGCCACGTTGGTCTGCGCCTCTTTGGTGGAGGCACCCAGGTGGGGCGTGCAGATGAGTTTGTCGAACTTGAAGAGCGGGGATTCCCCCGGGGGTTCGCTTTCAAACACGTCCAGCGCCGCGCCGGCGACCTTGCCCGACTCCAGGGCGTCGTAAAGGGCCTTTTCGTCCACGATCCCGCCCCGGGCGCAGTTGATGAGCATGACGCCGTCTTTCATCATGTCAAACTGCTCCTGTCCGATCATCCCCGCGGTGTCTTTGAGCTTGGGCACATGGATGGTGATGTAATCGGACCGGTCGCAAAGCTCTTCAAGGGAGACGCCGGTGAAACCCTCTTTTTCAATCTTTTCGGAGGTGACAAAGGGATCGTGAATAATAACCTTCATCTTCAGGCCCCGGGCCCGGTCCGCCACGATGGAGCCGATCTTTCCGAATCCGATGACGCCCAGGGTCTTGTTGTAAAGCTCCCGGCCCTGGAGTTTTTTCTTCTCCCATTTTCCGTCCTTCAGGGTCCCGGTTCCCTGGGGGATGTTGCGGGTCAGGGAAAGCATCATGGCGATGGCGTGCTCGGCCGTGGTGATGACGTTTCCGCCCGGGGTGTTCATGACCACCACCCCGCGCTTGGTGGCGGCCGGAATGTCCACATTGTCAAGCCCGATTCCGGCGCGTCCCACGACCTTTAATTTTTTGGCGGCGTCCAGAACGTCTTCGGTCACCTTGGTGGCGCTTCTGATGGCCAGGGCGTCATAGTCTCCAATGATGTCTTTCAGCTCATCGGGTGAAAGCCCGACCTTGACATCGACTTCAATATCGTTCGCCTCCTCAAACATCCGGATTCCGGCATCGCCGAGGGTGTCGCTAACCAAAACTTTCATGATTGTCTCCTAACCTATTCTTTTTAAAAATAATATTGTCAAATCAGCGTCCCGGAACGCGGGCGCGCCGCCTTTGAAAAACACGCAAACCTTTTTTATATGACAGAAAAAAAGCGTCATTTCAAGAGAAAATATCCTTGAAGCGACAGGGCCGAAACCGCGCATTTCCCCGGCGTGTCTGAAAACCCGTGAAAATACGCGGCGAAGCGGCTGAAATGAGGGGAACGTCGTCTCAGGCGGAATTTCGGGATTTCGCGGCCGACCTCACGGACCTCATGATTTTGAGCGTGATGAAATAAGCCGCGACGCCGGGCAGTATTCCCAGGATTACCCCCCCGGCCAGCATGGCCGCCAGCACATCGCCGCCCATGGCCAGAATCTCGCCCATGGATCCGCGCGCGGAGTCAAGGGGGACTAAGGAATCCCCCATGAAAATCGCCCCGGTTTTATAGCTGCCGTAATAAAAAAACGGGATGGTGACCGGGTTGGAAAACCAGACCCCGATGGCGGCGGCGGGCTTGCTGGCCCTGAAGACAAAGGCCAGCGCCAAAGCGATGGCGGTGTGAAAGGGGATGGTGGGGGTGACCCCCACAAACACCCCGATGGCCATGCCCATGGCCACGTAACGGGGGTTTCCGTTGAGCTTTTTGACGCGGGCCAAAAGCCCGGCCCACCGGGCCTTCATGCCCGTTTTTTTCTTCGGAGTCAAATCATTATTCATGCGCGTTTTTGCCTTCTCCCGCCCTTTTTCGTTGCCATTGAATGAACTTCTTCCTATAATGGATGATGGCGTCGTAAAAAATCCGATCTACGGCGTTGCGGCGCTTATTTTTAATTGAGGCATACTACATGTATTGCCTCAATTAAAAATAACCACCACGCCTTGTATATCGAATTTTTAACTTAGCCATCCCAAGCTTTTTTACGAGTTTATCATGGATGGCGTCGTAAAAAATCCGATCCACTGCGTTATAGCGTTTTTTTACGGGTTTATCAAGACGGCGTCTTAAAAAAACCGCGCCACGCCCCAAAGGACAAATATGAAAACCGCCATAAACCTGAGCTCCATAAACCTGAGCGCCATAAAATGGACCAAATGGATCGCGGCCGCGGCGCTCGCCCTGGCGGCGGCCGCTTTTTTCATCCCGCCCGCCCTCAACGCCCCCAGGACCGAAGGCGAGATGACGCTTCCGGCGCTCACGGCCCCGGCCCGGGTCATCCGCGATCAGAACGGGACGCCCTATATTTTTGGTGAGCATTTTCACGACGTGATCAAGGCCCAGGGATTTGTCACGGCCCAGGACCGGCTGTTTCAGATGCATCTCACCCGGCTTCTGGTCCGGGGACGGCTGTCGGAGTTTTTCGGGGAGAAAACCAGAGACCTGGACATCTCCCACCGGGTCCTGGGATTTTACCGGGCCGCGAAAACACACGCCCGGCTGCTGGGCGCCCGTGACCGGAAAATTCTGGAGGCCTACGCCGACGGGGTCAACGCCTATATTCAAAGCCCGGAGACGTCCCGGCCCCTGGAGTTCGCCCTGGCCGGCATGGCCCCCCATCCCTGGACCATTGAGGACAGCCTGGCCGTCATGTATTACATGAGCTGGGGATCGTCGGCCGATATCAAATCCGAAATCACCTCCCTGGCGCTTCTGGACGCCGTGGGTTATGAAAAATTCATGACCCTTTTTCCCGTCCACACCCATCCCGATGACGATTCCCCGCCCGTCCGGGCCATGGACAACGGAAAAACGCCCGTCGAGGCCCTGGACGCCTGGAAGGACCCGGCGCTCAGACGCCTGGCCTCCGGCGGCCTTGACTCCCTGGCCCTGGGCAGCAACAACTGGGCCATGTCTCCGGAAAAAACCCCGGGCGGCAAACCCGTTTTATGCAACGACCCCCATCTGGACACCCGCATGCTGCCCACCCAGCTGTATCCCGCCGGACTGTTCGGCCCCGGCTTCCGGGCCGCGGGCGTGACCGTGCCCGGGATTCCGTGCCTGCTCATCGGGCGAAACGGGCGTGTGGCCGTGGGCGTCACCAACTCCTTCGCCGACGCCCAGGACCTTTTCATCGAAACCCTTGATCCGAAAAACCCCGATCATTACCTGGAGGGCGAGGCCTCCATCCCCTTTGAGATCGTGGAGGAAACCCTTAAAATCAAGGACCCCGAAAGCCCGTCCGGATTCAGAGAAAAAAATCTCGTCATTCGCCTCACCCGTCGGGGCCCTGTGGTGTCCGGCGCGCTGAAAGGCTTAAACGCCCAAAAAGTCGTGTCCATGCGATGGGCGCCGATGGAAACCATGGGGCCCGCCATCGGCCTGGATTATCTTCTTTTATCCCGTTCCGTGGAGGATGTGAAAAAGAAACTGGCGCAAAACGCCATGGTTCATTTAAACTATGTGTTCGCCGACACAAACGGACACATCGCCTGGCGAACCACCGGGAAACTCCCGGTCCGGCGCCGGGGAAACGGAACCGTTCCCCTTCATGTCACGGACGGCTCCGACAACTGGGCCGGCTGGGTCCCGGAGGGAAAAAAACCCGGGAGCCGTGATCCGGCCCAGGGATGGGTGGGCACGGCCAACCAGAAACCCGCCTCAAAGGATTACCCGGGCTACTACTCCTCATGGCTCGCCCCCCGGCACCGCTACCAGCGCATGACCGAGCTTCTGAACGCGCCGGGAAAGGCGTCTTTGAAAGACCACTGGGGGTTTATGCAAGACGCGCTCAACGTCATGGCCCGGGACCTGTCCCCGATTTTCGCCCGGGCGCTGATCCGGCGGCCCGAAACCCGGGAAATGGGTAAAATCCTTTCCGAATGGAATTTTGTGGACGACATGGCCTCCCCGGCCCCGTCCATTTTCCATGAGACCTACCGCCGGCTCACCCGCCTGGTCTTTGAGGACGATTTTGGAAAGGAGCTGACCGACTTTTTTCTCGGAAAAAATTATTTCTGGCAGGAGCGGCTGGAAATGATGATCAAAAGCGGCGAATCCCCGTGGTTTGACGATATCTCCACCCCCGAGACCACGGAAACCCTGCCGGACATGATCCAAAAGGCCGGGGCCCTGGCCCGGGCGGATTTGTCCGCGCGGATGGGGCCCCATCCCCGGAAATGGCGATGGGGAGACATTCACCGGATCGAGTTTTTAAACCCCATCCGAAGAAGCGGATGGGGAAAGGGCGTTTTGGGGGGCGGCTCCCATCCCATGTCGGGATCAGGAAACACCCTGGCCCGGGCCTACTTCCCCTTTGACCGGCCGGGAAACGTCGTCCGAAACTCGGCGGGCCTTCGAATGCTGGCGGATTTAAGCGACGACGAAAAAGTGTGGGCCGTGATCCCCGGCGGCGTGTCGGGCCGGACCTTTTCCCCCCATTTCAAAGACCAGATTCCCGCCTACATGAGCGGGGAGACGCGATACTGGTGGCTGAGTGAAAAAAAAGTCAGGGAAAACGCTGAATCCGAGCTGGTCTTAAGACCGGGCCTGGCGGCGGGAAAATAGAAGCGGGGTTTTATGGCGGCGAAAAACCGCTGTTCCCATGCCGCATGGAATTTGACGCGTCATGCCGGGCGATATAAATTGATTTGGATGTGTCTGTCTCGCCCCTTCTTGTAATCATAATTCGGATCCATATCGATTTTGCCGAAAAGGTCGACAATCTCCATCTGCCTGCGCTGGGCGATATACTCTTTAAGGGCTGTGGTCACCGCATCCTTCCTGGTTTTATGGTTTCCGATTCTAACCGCCTCCAGAATAAGAGAATCATCCAACCCTAAATTCGTGGCCATGATTTATCCTCCTTCTTTTCATGAAAACAAGAGAAAAAAGTCGGTTTATCGCTTTTTTAACATAAATTTTACGCAAAGGCAAGCAAACGAAAATCAGGCCGGACAGACTCAGGACATTGTCATGGCCGCCCCCTGGTTTTACCCTTTTTTTCGCCCGACCAGATAATGGTGATGATTGTGGCCGCTGAAAACAAAATCCCGCACCCAAACAGCAGGGACTCAATCAGGGCGAAGCCCTGGGTGTTCAGGCCAAAAACAACGCCGGCCACGCTGTCTTCCGTCAGCCATATGTTCAAGTCCGGCCGAAGCGTCTGCGCGATCTCGGGAAGGGTCAAAAGCAGCATGGCGGCAAAGCAGATGGACGCCACAAAGCACACCACGGCGGCGGTGCCGTAGGCCCGGGCCCTTTTGTCAACGGACGCCCTGTCCGTGGTGAACAAGGTTCCCAGAACGGCGATGGCGAATGTCTCGATGGTGACCAGCCACTTGGCCCAGTCGCTGACCATTCTTAATGCCTCGGCCGCGTTTTCGGTTCCGGTCATTTGGATTCCTTTCGAATCGTTAATGATCTGAGGATTCCATCATTTTTTGATTTAAGCCCTTCCCTTGAGAATTCAAGATGATCCATACCTCTTTCTGATTTCTCTTTTCAGTATTTTCCCCGCGTTGTTCCTGGGCAGCTCGTCGATTTCAATATACTCCTTCGGAACCTTGAAAGGCGCCAGGCGGCTTTTAAGATACTCTTTCAGGGACGCCGGGTCTATGCGATGGTCTTTTTTCGTCTCTATAAACGCCGCCACCCGCTCTCCATATTCATGATCCGGAAGACCGACCACCGCGCATTCCGACACTTCGGGCCGGGCATACAGGATGTCTTCAATCTCTTTTGGATAGACGTTTTCGCCCCCGGTGATCATCATATCCTTTAAACGGTCCACAATATACAGGCAGCCGTCTTCATCCAAAAATCCCATGTCGCCGGACCGAAACCAGTCTCCCCAAAAAAGCGGCGTCTCCGGTTCGGGATTGTTGAGATATCCCCTGAAAATATTGGGTCCCCGGACGCAGATTTCGCCCCGCCGACCCTGTTCAAGAACAGTCCCCTCCATGTCCCGGATCCGGACTTCAACAAGATTGACCGGGGCGCCCACCGAGCCGGTCACATGGCGATGATAGTGATTGTAAGTGACCATCGAGGCGCTTTCGGTCATGCCATAGGCCTCGTAAATATCCAGCCCGGTCTCTTTCTTCCAGTCGCGCGCCACCCCGGGGGCCATGGCGGCGGCGGCCGAAAAACAATACCGAATCGACCCGATTTTTTCCCGAAGGCCGCGCAGTCTTAACAAACGGATGTACAGGGTCGGCGTTCCATAAAATTTCGTGGCCCCGTGTCTCTCTATGGCCTCCAGGACTCTTTCCTGATCAAATCCCGGCTGGACAATCAGCCCGCCGCCGCTTGCGATCAATGAATGCATGATATGGACCTGGGCGAACACATGGTTCAAAGGAAGAAAACAAAGGGCGAGATCGTTTTGCGTCGTCCGCTCATAACGGGCGACATTAAAAATCGACGTTTGCAGGTTTTCGTGGCTCAACAAAGCCCCCTTGGGCAGGCCGGTGGTTCCGCCCGTATATAAAATGGCGGCCGTGTCATGACGATCCCGGTCCACGGTTTGAAATCCCGGGTCCCCTTTTTCTTTAAGACGCTTAAAGGAAACGTCCCCATGATCGGACACAATCGGTTTTGGGTATATTTTCCTTAAATCATCCAGTCTTTCATCCGTTCCGAGCATCAGCTTCGGACGGCAGTCGGACAGAATCTCAGCCAGTTCGTCTTTGGACAGCAGGTGGGAAAAGGAAACCGCCACAGCCCCTGATTTCAGGATTCCAAAGTAAAACGCCGGCCACTCATAAGAGTTGGGAGCGCAAAGGGCCACATGATCTCCGGGCGTAATTCCGAAACCGGAGAGGGCGGAGGCGATCCTGTTCGCGTCTTTGTTGAGAACCGAAAAGGGGATCTCCCTGTTTTGTTCCACGATCGCCCGATTGTCGGGAAAATACCTGGCCGAGTGGTCAAGGTTGAACGCTACGTTCATTCACATCCTCCGGGTATTTGGTGATTGATGGCGCCGTAAAAAAAATGCGTCCATGCCGCGTCCATGATGGGGCAGTTCATGCCTCATGGGGTCCGCGTTCCCCGTCCATGATCCACGGCGATGCCCTGTAGGGGCGGCCCTTGCGGCCGCCCTTTCTCAAATATTCGGGGTATTCAAAAGAAGAAATTCAGGACCCGGCGGACCGGGAGACTGTGTGAGGAAAAACGATGCCGTCGGCTTTCAAACAGACAAGCATGTCCCTGACTTTCTTCGACTTTCTTTTTTCTCCGTCGTCTTCCTGTCTCAAAACAGGATTGAGATAAGCCAGAAGCTTCCCCTTGCTCACCGGATACACATCCGGGGCCGCTTTCGCCCTCCACGTGTCAGGAAGCCAGCTGAAACGCGCGCATTGAAAACGATGTCCGTCCCGGACGGTTTCTTTCATTTCCACCATCAGAAGACTGTCGGAATCCACATCCTGAACCACCGAAGGCGAATGGGTGTTGATGATGACCTGCCGGAAAGGGTTGTCCAGACCGGCGGGGAGATCGACATCCACAGCGATATCTTCCAGGAGCCGCAGCATGGATGAAACCCGCCCGGGATGAATCCCGTTCTCAGGCTCCTCCAGGCAGATAAGACCGGTGGCCCGGGGGTCCAGCTCCAGCGCGGCCAGGGCCAGGAACCGCAGGGTTCCGTCGGACAGGGAGCGGGCCGGATGAATGGTTCCGTCGCGGTCCTCAACCTCCAGTGTGAACAGCTCTCTTTTTTCATCGCGGTCCACGTGGATGGCGCCGACGCCTTCGATCAGCTCCGAGACCCTGGAGGCCGCCCGCTCGTATAGCCGGGAATTTGTCTCCCCGCTGTCTTCATGGGAGTCGGTTTCCTGTGAATGAGCCAGATGATACAGCGTGGCCGGCATATGGGAGCCGTCCGCGCCAAGGGTCGGCGGGGCCATAAACCCGTCAGGCTCCCGCAGCGCCGAGGGCTCCAATTGCAAAAGCCGCCACGATTGCATCTCACGCCGCGCCAGAAGCGCCGTGGGACTTTCAGCGGCGGTGGTTGTGGATAAAACTGTTCGGGGGAGATTTTTCGCGTTGTGTGATCTGGGTCTTCCACCGCCGCCGTCCTGGCTTACTTTGATCACGCGACGCCCCCCCTCATTCACTGTGGAAATAAACGGAGAGGTTCTTCGCCCCTGTATCACGGACTTGCGCCAGGAATCTGCTTTGTGGGGAAATTTTAAATATTTGGAAGCGTCGCCGATCTTGATATAATCCAGATCCTCCCGGATCAGCTCAAGGGGTCCCCGGGAAAGGGCGCTCTCATCCTCTCGTCGGCCAATGGTGACTGCGTAGCGCAAAAATGTGATTCCGGCCCGCGCTTTCTGCCCCAAGTCATCGGTTCCCTCCCGGGGGACAATCATCTCCGCCTCAAAGGACATCTCTTTGTCATAGGCGTCCCCGACACGGTGAAAAAGGCTTCGGACGTCGGTGGTTCGTCCTCCGTCATCCCTCACCGAAAGGGCGGCTTCAAGAAGAGGCGCGTCGGCCAGCGCGGAAAGAAATAAAATGGCGTCAAACAGGTTGGACTTGCCCACGCCGTTGGGTCCCGCAATGCAGGTAAACGGGCCGAATCGAACATCAACATCCACCAGATTTTTAAAGCCGGACATCTTGAGACGTGTCAGCATGATTGACGACCTTGCGGCATATGGGTTAAGACCACGACGACGTTTCGCCTGGGAAACGCAAGCCTCTTAATGGACAAGACATATGGACTATAACCGAGGGGTTTGTTTTCTGTCAAGGAAGATTCAGAGAAATCAGGCGGATATCGCGCCAGGACAGCGCCCGCCCCAAAGAGCGTGTCTGGGAGTCATCCCCGCCATACACCACGGCGCTTCTCACCTCGCGCGGCCGGCCTCCGTCTTTCAACCGGTCCGCGAACCTGGAAAGATTTTTGAAAAAAGACCCGGAAAGGGTCGCGCCGGATTTCATCTCCAGCGCGTCCAGGCGCTCACCCTGTTCGATCAGCAGATCAATCTCAATTCCCCGCGCCTCCCGGTAATGAAACATGTCCGGCCGCAGACCCCGGTGGACCCGGGCTTTATAAATTTCAGACACCACCCAGCTTTCAAAGATCGCGCCCCGCAGGGGATGAAGCGCAAGCTGATCCGGCTCCCGAACGCCCAGAAGATCGCACGCCAGACCGCTGTCAAAGAAATGAAGTTTCGGCGTTCTGGCGACCTGTTTCCGGATATTGGAATGCCACGCCGGGAGGCGGTGAACAATGTGGCTGGTTTCAAGAACAGACAGCCATGAGCGGGCGGTGTTGCGCGATATGCCGGCGTCGCTTCCCATGGAGGAAAGGTTGATTTCCCGACCCGTTCGCCCGGCGCATAATTTCAGAAATCCGGAAAAAGCGTTCAAATCTCCCACGTTGACGACCTGGCGGACATCGCGCTGGATATAAGTGGCCGTATAGTCGGCCAGCCATTGACGCGCCGGTATGCCGCGATCATAAATCCTGGGATAAGAGCCTTGCCACATAAGTGTGAACAAGTCCCGGGGCGCGTTTTCAAACGCGCGCAGCTCCTGGAAATCGGGAGGCAAAAGAGTCAAAACGCCGCAGCGTCCGGCCAGGGACTGGGAAATGGCCTGGGACAGCCCGAAATGCTGGGACCCGGTCAGGATAAATCGCCCCGGCTCCGGATTTTCGTCCATATCGCCCTGGAGATAGCTGAGCAGTCCGGGCGCGTTCTGGATTTCATCGAAAATCGCCCCATTGGAATACGCCGAAAGGAATCCCCGGGGATCGTTCACGGCGAAGTCGCGTGTGTCGAGGCTTTCCAGCGACAGATAGGGCTTTTCGGGAAACGCCATCCGGCAAAGGGTGGTCTTTCCGGACTGCCGGGGACCGGAAACCGCCACCGCCGGGTAATATCCGGCCAGTTCATGCAGTTTTTTTTCTAAGACGCGGGGAATCATGTGGAAGGGCTATCAGAATATGCATAAATTGTCAATTGGATTTCCGATTTATGCATCCTGGTTTGTTTCCAGCCACTCCCTGTTTTGCGCCCAGGCGATATTTTCCTGTTTCATATAATCCAAAGCCCTTTTTGCAAAACCGGCGGCGGAAAAAACAAACAGCGCCGCCCTGCCCGGCTTTTCAATATCCATTAATTCTTCCGCTTTTTTGTGAAACGTTTTTGCCTCTTTCAAAGAAAATCCGGCTTTCTTTTTCTTCCTGTGAAGAATTAAAACCATACCACATCACATTAAAACCATACCACATCAGCCCGGCTCGTTATGCCCGTAGGTGGTGGAGCGAAGCCGCTGATGCTCCGAATCGTTCCCAACAGAAATATGGCGTCACCAGCTCTTGAGGTGACAAACCTCCATGGGAAAATCCGTACAATCCCGGCGTCTTGAATGGGTTGATATTCTTTGCGAAATACAGGTAATCGAATTGCTTGTAGCTCTTTTCTGCCTCGATCAGACCGGGCGTCAGGTCGGCTTGCTTGGTTTCTGTGCGGATATAGCGTTCTGCTTTGTCGGAATCACCTTTTGGTGAAACAGAAATCTTATCCGCGTCACTCAACAATCCTGTCAGCACGAAACCGTGATCCGTTATCAAATAGACCTTGGCATAACCACTGGCGAGAAGAAGTGTGATCTTTTCAGCAAAAAAATCGATGGTCTCTGGGAAATACTTCAGCGCCTTTTGCTGAAGTATTTCGCCCATATCATCGATGTCTTTATAGGTGCAAATCAAAACCTGCCCGGGGCGAGCCTCTTCGGTAACTTCATCCAGCCGAATAAAATCGATAGTGACATCAGGGTTCTGTGCGGCCAGATATTTCTCACGGTTACTCTGGACCGCTTCAGTCACTCCGTTGGCCATATAGATGCGGCTCATGTTGTTTTCGGTTTCGGAAGGGATATCCGCAAGGATTGAATCCTTCTTGAGATTGGCTGTCCCCTTAACCTTTGCAGCGACCAGTTCCGCTATTTCATAGGCAACGCCATCTCCGACAATAACGGCTGTCTTCAAGCCGCCAGCTTCGTCGATAATTCGTTGCAGAGTCCCAGTTTGGGTTTCTTTATAGCCGTTCCAGTGCTTGAACCATTTGTCGAGGAAGATAGAGACGTGCTCTTTGTAAAGCTCCTGAAATGGTTCGAGGAGCTCTTTCCGATTGAGGAATTCGGCGTAGAGGTTCCGAATGGCTGTATCGAGTTTGCAGAAATGCTTTTTGTAAAATTCAACGCACTCACTAAATGAGCTCAGGTAGGCTATATCTTTGGGGTCAAATTCCAGTAAAGCGATTACATCACTCCAGAAGCAAATGCCGAGAGCCTGAGCCTGCCTGCTTTGATTCCGTTGACGCAATTTGGCCAGCGTATGTGGTACGGATGCTTTATCGGAAATGGTTGCACCGATTTCACCCAGCCACCATTCATCAATCTGCCGGAAGGGATGATGGATACTGACATTCCAGATATCCAGATCGGGGCTGAGCGCATGGCTGTTGAGGTATCCGTTGAATGAATCGCGATACGTGACAGAGTCGAGCCAGGCTTTATAGACCAATTCGAGGATCTTATCGCAGCTGCCATTGGCCAAACCGTCGAGCATGGCTTTCACCACTTCAGCGGCCAGCGTAGACGCTGGCTTATTCAAATAATCCTGCCCGAGCAGCTCATTAACCTTACGGTAAAAAGTCTCTCTGAGCTGTGCGTCATATTTCTCTTTTGAGTAGCTGTCGGGATCATGCACAAACGGAAGCAGCTCTTTGTTCAGGTCGAATATTTCAGTTGCGCCTTTGTGACTGAGATCCATCCAGTAGGTGCGGTCTTTGCCGACACTGACTTTGGCTGCCGCAATCAGCTCTGATGTGGTATGGTTTTAATGGACACTTTCTGAAGGT